>JBGVOY010000107.1:0-5422 GCA_045126755.1 Alphaproteobacteria bacterium
TAAGTTGATAAGTGCGAATCCGTTATTTATAATCCCTTTTAACAATTTAGCACTAAACTGCATACCGACTGTCAGATTATTTTTTACCATCTCAGATAATGTATTAAGCTCTAAGGAGGGGAACTTTTCATGCAAATCCGACATAATGGGCTCAGCCCTTTTAATAAATGAAGAAATGTAAACCGGTGCGGCCTCAACAAATGTTGTTAACTGATTGTCTACCACACTGAAAATCATAATAAATGACGGAACCGCCACCAATATTACCACAGCAAAAACCAATACGGTTGCTAAAGTTCTTGACATTCCTAACTTTTCAAAACGAGTTGCCAACGGGTCAAACAGATAACCCAACACAATACCGGCAACAAACGGGAGCAATACAGAGCGTAAAGCATAGACAGCTACGCAAAACAATACAAAAATCGTAAACCAAATAAAAATATTGTTATTTTTTTTATGTTTTGTCGGCTTATATTTATTGTATGTTTTTTTATTTGTTTTTACTTCTTTTTCCAATACGTATTTTTTCATTTATTCCTCATTATTTTGTTAAGACATTATAGCCGTCAATATTTTGTAAATATAACCCGTTTTGGGCAAGGGCGGTAATAAGATTGTTAAAATCTCCCGAATATTCTATCGAGAAAACGACACGTTGAACGGCAAATGATTTTATTTCGACTTTTTTAATACTTAAAACTTTATTTAATCGTTTTTCAGCATCCAACCAATCTTTTAAGCTAAAATCTGCTATAATTTCTAATTTTCCCTGAGCGGATACTTGTGTATTTATTTTATTTTGCATAAATGCCGTGATATAAGAAACAGATTGTTCAATAGCTTTGTCGAAAGAATTTTCTCCATTGACTATCAAACTTTTTTGATTTTGTTTAGGGTAAGATTTTATGGTCAGAACTAATGTATTTTCCCCTGCCCTTATGGCATTTAGAATAAACATATTTTCAACGCCATTGATAACTCGCAAATCTTCGTAAAGTTTTTTATCAAAGCGACCGGCTTTTTCTGATGTAATTTTTTCTTTATTTTCCGGAGTGTCTTTAAGCACTTCAAAATCAAAAGCGCCTGACTTTATTTGTCCCTTTTCAAGCCATGCGTTGCGCCAAACATTGCCATCTTCAAACAACACATTGTCTTTATAATCTGTATCACCGAAAACCGGTATAATCAAAACCTTAGTCGGTAAATCTTGGCCTTCCATTAAATTATTTTCTGCCATATATTGCCTTAATAAACTTTCATTTATTTTAATGTTAAGGTCAGCCATATAGGAAAACGATGTACTTTTTTCAGCGACAATTTCAACCTCACGAATAAAATGCAGAATCTGCTCATCAGTTAATTCATTTAATATTTTAACATTTTCTGCCGATGTTAATCGGGCGCCTACCTTTAAAAACGCTTCTCGGTGCGCTTTATTCATTGCCGTATTTTTTGCTTCAACCGATGTTTTACCTTCCTCGTTTACACTAACACCGGCATCAAAGCTCACACCCGCTGTTGCGCTAAAACTAAAAAGCATTGTCAAAATAAAAACATAAAAAAACTTCATTACAAATTTACCTTTTTACCACCACATTTAAGATATTTGAGATATTATTATACTTTCTTGCAAAAATCAAAACTTTTTTGTGGACTTTTATGCAAGATAGTGCTTAATTTTGTGTATCGAAATAATTTTAAACGAAGGATAAAAAATATGTTAAGCAAATTTTTAACCGATATAATGAATAAGGCTGCCGATAATGTTAAGACTATTGTTTTACCGGAAGGTGAAGATAAAAGAGTTTTAACCGCCGCTCATATTGTTACTCAAGCTAAAGCAGCAAAAATTATCATTTTGGGCGATGAAGCGGAAATTAAAAGCTTTTATAAGGAAAATAATTGGAGTATGGAAGATATTACGGTTTTAAAACCGGAAAATTCTCCGAAATTGGAAGAATACACAAACTTATTGTATAATCTGCGTAAAGAAAAAGGAATGACCGAAGAAGATGCAAAAAAAACAGCTCTTAATTATAATTACTTCGGAACATTGATGGTAAAATCAGGCGATGCCGACGGTATGGTTTCGGGCGCAAATCACTCTACCGCCGATACCGTAAGACCTGCTTTGCAAATTATTAAATCTGCTAAAAAAGACAGAGGCGTTTCCTCATTCTTAATTTTGGTTTCCAATAACACTCCTTATGTATTATCTGACTGCGGTGTTGTAATAAATCCTAACGAAAAAGAACTTGCAGATATTGCTCTGACTTCTGCCGAAACAGCTATACAGTTCGGTATTGAACCCAAAGTTGCAATGCTTTCATTCTCGACATACGGTTCAGGTAAGGGAGAAGCTGTTGATAAGGTTAAAAATGCAACAAAACTTGCTCTGGAAGCTCTTAATTCCGATGAATACAAAAATATGGGTATTGAACTTGACGGAGAACTTCAAGTCGATGCCGCTTTAGATGCCGTAGTTGCTGCCAAAAAAGCCCCTCAAAGTCATGTTGCCGGAAAAGCAAAAGTTTTGATTTTCCCTAATTTAGAAGCCGGTAATATAGGTTATAAATTATTGCAACGTTTAGGCGGTTGTGAAGCATACGGTCCGGTTTTACAAGGCTTAAATGCGCCGGTTAACGACTTGTCACGCGGTGCTTTTGCCGAAGATATTGCCGGTGTAATTGCCATTACTTGCTTACAAGCTAATCATAAATAAAATTACAAAGAAGGAACAATAGATATGAAAAAAATTTTAGTATTAAATTCAGGCTCCTCATCATTAAAATATCAGTTGTTTAATGTCGAAGGTGATACTTATGAAGTGTTGGCAAAAGGTTTAGCAGACCGAATCGGTATTGCTGGCGCCAATGTTGTATTAAAAGTCGGCGATAACAAACAAACAAAAGAAGTGCCTATGCCGACTCACACCGAAGCTATTAAAGAAGTTTTGGATATGCTTTTAAGCGGTCCTCTCAAAAATATGGAAGAATTAAGCGCTGTAGGACACAGAGTCGTTCACGGAGGAGAAATTTTTAAATCTTCAGCTTTGGTTAATGCTCAGGTTATGGCCGATATTGAAAAATTATCAGAACTTGCACCGCTTCATAACCCTGCAAACCTTTTAGGTATTAAAGCTGTTGAAAAATTGTTGCCTAACATTCCGCAAGTTGTGGTTTTTGATACAGCTTTCCACCAAACAATGGAAAAAGAAGCATTCTTATATGCTATTCCTGAAGAACTGTATACTAAACACCAAATTCGTCGTTACGGTTTCCACGGTACATCACATGCTTATGTTGCTGCAGAAGCTGCAAAACTTATCGGTAAAGAAGGAAAAATCATTACTTGCCATTTAGGTAACGGTGCTTCAATTTCTGCCGTTAATAACGGTAAATGTGTTGACACATCTATGGGTTTCACACCTTTAGCCGGTGTAGTAATGGGAACTCGTTCAGGCGATATGGACCCATACATTCCACTCCACATTATGAAAACATTAGGAAAGTCTGTTGAAGAGGTTAATGTTTTGATGAACAAGCAAAGTGGTATGCTCGGCGTTTGTGGATATTCAGATAACCGCGATGTAGAATCTAATTATTCACAAGGTGAAGAAAAATCCACAACAGCTATGAAAATGTATATTCACAACATTTTACGCTATATTGGTGCATATATTGCTATTTTAGGTGGCGTTGATGCTATTGTATTTACTGCAGGTATCGGCGAAAACGGTTCTCTTGTTCGCAAAATGGTTGTTGAACGCTTGGCTTATTTAGGTATTACACTTAATGAAGAAAACAACAATAAACGCGGTAAAACCGTAGAAATTTCTACTCCGGACTCTAAAGTTAAGGTGTATGTAATTCCTACAGATGAAGAACTTATGATTGCCAAAGATACCATGAAATTGGCATTTTAAGCAAAATATCTTACTAAAAAAACACTTCTTAAAATTAAGAAGTGTTTTTTTATTACGGGTAATTTTTCAGAAGCTTTCTAAGATTTGTCAAAAAAATCATTGACTAAGATGCGTTTTTTTGTTACAGAGGACGTCGACTTTTGTTACTTTTATGTTTAATTTTTTAAATTTTAAGTTATGGACACTTTCAAGAAAGAAATCCCAAGTGAAAAAATTGACAGCTTCTTCAACAAAGAATTTGGGGCAGCAAACAAGTGCAGCGATACTCTTCCGAGCGAGCTCTTTCACGCAAGTAAGGCTGAAATAGGCGCTCGCTTCGTTGAGATAGCACAGAAAGTATATGGAAAGCAGATTTCTCGGCACAATGCCGATGTTATGGTCTGCCGCTTTGAGATGTTCCTCTAACTCTTGATTTTAACATCAAAGATAAAACACAGCTGATTTTACGGCTGTGTTTTTTTTATTTCACTTAAACAATATAATTTTATTAGACCAAAAAACATAATTAGTCCATATTTTTCTTGATTAAACTAAAAAATTTGTTATACTAAGATAAATAAATACATACATTATGAAAAAAATTATAACAACTATTATGGCCGTTATGGCACTTTGCGCAAACAATTTGTTTGCTGATAACATTAGGGTAAATAAAGTAGATTGCGTCAATGAAACAGACTCGGTCTTCTATGTTACCATAAATGAAATTGACTATAAGATATCAACCTGTCACTCTTCCGAATCGGTTGAAATGCTGAAAGAAGCCAAAACAATTTATGCAATAACATTGTTTAGGCAAGATGAAGACATAACATTCGGAGATTGGGCAGATGTCGCACAATTAAATAACGGCAAATATCTGGTTAGTTTCGGAAAATGCGTTGAGTTTGACCCAGACAGTAACAAAATTAAGCCCATTGATTATTCTGAGGCGCTGAACCGTATAGACGGGGCTTGGTATGAATTTAACGCTACTGATTTCGGCTACTGTTTTGCCGATAGAGTAAATCCTATTCACGGAATGAACGAATTAACTATCCTAATCTATGAATAGTCGTATTTTGAAAAATGCTTTCTTTACTGAAAGCATTTTTTTTGGCTCCGACTATCGACTCCGAACGATGACCTTATCGGTCATCTGTTCCACAGATAATAGGTCGCAAAAAAACCACCCTTTCGGGTGGTTTATTTTGGCTCCGACTATCTGATTGGGCACTCCCACTTCGTGGGGCCTCCTCGTCTCGTAAGCCTCAAACTTCGCACTTTTTCTGTGCTCGTTTTCGCCAACTATCGACTCCGAACGATGACCTTATCGGTCATCTGTTCCACAGATAATAGGTCGCAAAAAAAACCACCCTTTCGGGTGGTTTATTTTGGCTCCGACTATCTGATTCGAACAGATGACCGATCGGTTAACAGCCGATTGCTCTACCGCTGAGCTAAGTCGGAATAACTTGGAGGCCGGTACCGGAATCGAACCGATATAGAAGGATT
>JBGVOY010000108.1:0-5975 GCA_045126755.1 Alphaproteobacteria bacterium
GTTAAAATGAGCGAAGTATTAAAAGAACGTATGGCAGTAATAGAAGATTCTGTTCGCCAATCTTTAAGAGAACATCGCATCGGTTATCAAAATTTGGTAGCTACCGACGACAGTGTCAGAGTTAAAGTTGAAAATTCGGCATCAAGAAGTCAGGCAGTCGGCTATTTCAGACAAATTGAAGACGGTTTGGAAGTTAAAGTTGTTGATGGCGATGTAATCGAAATCAAATATTCTGAAATTGCATATAATCAACTCCAAGCAAAAGTTGTTGCTCAATCTATTGAAATTGTTCGTCGTCGTATTGATGAATTAGGAACAAAAGAACCTACAATTCAAAGTCAGGGACAAGACAGAATCGTGGTTCAACTTCCCGGAGTTCAAAATCCGGAAGAAGTTAAACAACTTTTAGGTAAAACAGCAAAAATGTCTTTCCATTTGGTAGATTCCAGAACAAATGCCTCTGCCGCAAGAAGAGGAAAATTAAGCACTTCTTCTCGTGTAGTGCCCGGAATTAACGGCGGTCAGTATGTAATTGCCCGTAAAGCAGTTGTTGATGGAGCTCACTTGATTGATGCAGGTGTTTCTTTCCAAGAGGGCGATCCTGTTGTTACTTTCAAGTTTGATACTGTCGGAGGACGTAAATTTGCTGAAGTTACCAAAAAACACGTAAAAGATAATTTGGCAATCGTTTTGGATAATCAGGTTATTTCAGCTCCTGAAATTCAGGGTGCTATTATTGGCGGAAGCGGCGTTATTACCGGAAACTTTAGTTCTGAAACAGCTAATGAATTGGCAATGTTATTGCGTTCAGGTGCTTTGCCTGCACCATTGGAAGTGTTGGAAGAAAGAACGGTAGGTGCCGGTTTGGGAGCAGATTCCATTAAGGCAGGCTTGATGGCTTCCGTTATCGGTTTAATTTGTGTTGTTGTATTTATGGTCGCTGCATACGGATTGTTTGGTGTGTTTACAACCATTACCGTATTTATAAACCTGTTTTTAATGTTAGGTGCAATGAGCGCTATCGGAACAACGTTAACACTTCCGGGTATTGCCGGTATTATCTTGACAATCGGTATGGCAGTAGATGCAAACGTGCTTATTTTTGAGCGTATGCGTGAAGAAGTTAAAAAAGGCCGTTCAACAAGAGATGCCGCAGATGCCGGATTTACGGAAGCTTGGTCAACAATTATTGACTCTAACCTTACAACTTTGGTTGCCGCAATTGTTTTGTTTTGGTTCGGAACAGGTCCCGTAAGAGGTTTTGCCGTAACGTTAGCTATAGGTATTGCAACATCTATGTTTACATCCGTAACCGTTGTCAGAGTTATGGTTGCTGCTTGGATTGCTCGCTTTAAACCTACAAAATTGCCGATTTAATTTTTTAATAAAGGAATAGAAAATGAAAATATTTAATTGGGTAACCAAAGATACAAATATTGATTTTATGAAACCGCGTAAGTTTACTTATGTGCTTTCGATAGTTTTGGCACTTCTTTCTTGCTATTGGATATTTATCGGCGGATTTAACTACGGAATTGATTTTTCCGGCGGTATTTTAATGGAAGTTAAAAGTGAAAACGCTATTGATGTGGAACAAATTCGTAAAGACTTGTCGTCAATAGATCTTGATGAACTTACTTTACAAACTTTGGGCGAAAACAATGATGAGTTGATTATACGCACAAGAGTTAATAATGCAACCGATGAAACTCAAAGAATTGCCGTTGCAAAAATTAAAGAAATTTTAGGTTCAGGCTACGAATATCGCAAAGTGGAATCGGTTGGTCCGCAAGTCGGTGATGAACTTAAAAGAGATGGCATAATTGCATCTTTAATTGCTATTTTTGCAATATGTCTTTATATTTGGTTCAGATTTGAATGGCAATTTGCGTTGGGTGCATTGCTAGGTTTATTCCACGATGTGTTTATTACGGTTGGGTTATTGGCAGTGTTTAAATTTGACATAAGTTTAACTACCGTTGCCGCAATTTTGACATTGGCCGGATATTCGGTTAATGATACGGTTGTAACATACGACAGAATTAGGGAAAATTTACGCAAATATAAGAAAATGTCACAATATGATTTAATCAATAAGAGTTTAAACGATATTTTCTCAAGAACCATTTTAACAGGTTTAACCACAATGTTTGCTTCTGCTTCATTGTTCGTATTCGGCGGCGAAGCTTTAAGAAGCTTTTCGTTTACAATTTTGTGGGGTGTAATTATCGGAACTTATTCTTCAATTTATATTTCTGCTATTTTCTTAAATATTTTTGATTTGAGAAAAACTCAAGAAGCACAAACCAAAGACTTAAATCCATTTGGTAATGTGTAGGTTGTAAAATGTGTCAAGCTCTCCGATATATAAGCTAATTATTATTTATCGGAGAGTTTGTTTTTTAGGATTTTAATCTATGTTATCTTCTGTTTTTTTTATTGTTATCGGATTGTTTTTACTTATCATTGGGGCAGAATATGCCGTAAAAGGTTCTGTTGCTATTGCCAACAAACTTAAGATACCGATGATAATTGTCGGGCTTACGGTTGTTGCTTTAGGGACATCTTTGCCTGAGTTTGTAGTTAGTGTAAAAGCTGCATTAACCGGTTCTGCCGGAATTTCTATCGGTAATGTGGTTGGTTCCAATATCGCAAATGTTTTGTTGATTTTGGGCTGTGCGGCTCTTTTTTATCCTATAAAGTGTCGTCGTCGGATTTTTTTGAAAAACTATAAATTTTTGTTTTTGGTAAATGTGATTTTTGTTGCGTTTGCTTTAACCGGAAAGTTCGTTTTGTGGCAAGGTATGATAATGTTAGGGCTGTTATTGGCATTTATTTATCATAACTATAAAAATGCCAATAAAACAGTCGTTAGCGAAGATAGTTTGAGCCCGATAGCAAACAAAAATTGGTTTTATGTTACGGCAGTTACCGTTGCAGGGTTAGTTGCAATTATGTATGGAGCAGATTTTTTGGTAAAGGGTGCCAGCAATATTGCAAAAATATTCGGTGTTTCCGATGAAGTTATCGGGTTAACCATTGTTGCAATAGGAACATCTTTGCCCGAATTGGCAACCACCATTGTTGCGGCATTAAAAAAGCAAAATGATGTGGCTTTAGGTAACATTATCGGGTCTAATATATGGAATATTGTGTTTATTATGGGATTTACGTCTGTAGTTACAGATGTGAAAGTTCCGACACAATTTATGTATTATGATATCTGGGTAATGTTTTTATCAACAGTATTGTTGTATCCGGTTAAGATGACCAAAGCTCGTATGAATAGAATCGAAGGAACTGTTTTTGTTATCGTTTATACAATGTATTTATTGTCGCAGATGATGATAACAAAAGGATATTGGACTTTCGGATAAATAAAAGCCAGTCTTAAAAAAGACTGGCTTTATAAAATGGTTTGTAAATAAAAAATACCCTTACAAAGAAGGGTATTAAGTGTTTATTATTGTGTGTTTTGTTGTTGCTTTATCAAATTATCTTTAATTGCGGAAAAAACTTTTTGTGTCTTTTCTTCATTACGTCCCTGTGCGAAATTCCGAGCTTTATATGCTTCAGTAAGAGTTGCTTCCGTTGAAGGTCTGTTGATTTCGATTGAATTGCGTGATGCCATACGCAATTTTGCGCTAGGAATAACATTTTCCCCTTGTACGGATGAAAGCTTTGTAAATTCATTGTTACTCATTTTAAAATTCCTTATACTGTTTTCTTTTGTCTATCATATACATAGAACTCTTCTTTTGTCAAGTGTTTTTTTGCGTTTTTTTCCACAATTTTTATTTTTTTTGAAATTAACTCAAAGATAACATTTTTATGTTACTTTAATTAAGTTAACAACTTGAAATTTTGGAAACAAGGATATGTCATTATTTAAATCAATAGCAACATTCGGCGGTTTTACTTTTGTTAGTAGAATCAGCGGTTTTATCAGGGATATGATACTTGCAAATATGCTAGGTGCAGGAATGGTTTCGGATGCTTTTTTTGTGTCATTCAAACTGCCTAATTTGTTCAGGAGCTTGTTTGCTGAAGGGGCATTTACCAGTGCATTTGTGCCGTTGTTTTCGCAAAAGTTAGTTGGTGAAGGAAAGAAAAAATCAATATTTTTTGCCTCAAAAGCTATATCTGTTTTGATATTCTTTTTGTTATTGTTTGTCATTTTGTTTGAAGTTTTTATGCCGTTGGTTGTGCGTGTATTGGCTCCGGGATTTGTTGATAATGCCGATAAAATAGAGTTGGCGGTGTCGTTGTGTCGAATAACTTTTCCGTTTTTGTTTTTGGTTTCGGTTGTTTCTTTTCAGGCCGGTATTTTAAATTCGTTTGAAAAATTTGCCGCACCGGCTTCGGCTCCGATTATATTAAATTTAACAATGATACTTTCTGCTTTTGTATTTGTGCCGTTTTCATCTACTCCGGCACATGGATTTGCAGTAGGTATTACCGTGGCGGGTTTTTTAGAAATATTATGGTTGCAATTTTTCTTGTCTAAACAAAATGTAAAGCTTAAACCTAATTTCAGAATCGCTAAAATATTAAAAGATAATGAAATTAAGTTACTATTTAAACGAATCGCTCCGGGGGTTGTCGGCTCAGGTATTTATCAGATAAATATGGTTGTAGATACAATTTTGGTTTCGTTGGTAGGAACGGGGGCAATTTCGTGGCTTTATTATGCGAATCGATTACAGCAACTACCTTTAGGAGTGGTCGGGGCTGCAATAAGTGTGGCTTTGTTACCGATTTTATCAAAGCAACTGAAGGCAAATGACATTCAAGAGAGTAAAAAAACGCAAGATAAAGCTGTTGAATATGCCGCATTGTTATCATTTCCGGCAGCCGTTTTGATGGTGGTTTTAGCTCAGCCGATGATAAATATTTTGTTCCAGCACGGACATTTTAGTCAAAAAGATACTTTAATGACATCTATGGCGCTGATTTCATATTCTGTCGGTTTGCCTTGCTATGTAATTGTAAAAGCTCTAATGCCTAATTTTTTTGCCAGAGGTGATACTGTTACGCCGGTAAAGTTTAGTGCCGTTGTGTTTAGCGCTCATTTGATATTTTCGCTTATTTTGATGAAACCTTTCGGACACGTAGGTATTGCCATTGCTACAACACTTTCGGCATTTGTATCATTGGGACAGTATATTTACGGCTTAAAAAAACGCCAATTCTGGACATTTTCAAAATCTCTTTTGCTTAATGTGTGCAAAATTATTTTATCGTCGCTTGTGATGGGAATATGTGTGTTTGGCGTAAATATGTTTTTAGGCGATTGGTTGGGGCATCATATTGTAATAAAATTGTTTATATTAGGTGGATTGGGCATTTTCGGGCTTGCAACTTTTTTGTTTTTGGTTACAATAACCGGTGTAATAAATATTTCAGAGGTTATATGCCTTCTTAAACGGAAAAGAGGAAACAATGCCAAACAAACAATTATGGATAAAAATATGGATACAAATAAAGAATAGTCTCAAATTTGCAGCCGTTTTTTTGATTGATAAAAATCCTATAACGAAAGCAAGGTTAAAAGCTTTTTGTGCTTATGTTCGTCGTTCGTGGAAATCTATTGCCGTAATTTTGCCGTTGGTTTTGCTGTTATATTACACGATTGGCGGATATGTTACCAATACTATCGATAAAAATATTTCATTCGAATCCAAAGTTTACGATAGAGGATTAAATGTTGTAGGTGTCGGTGCCGATTTAATCAAACGTGAAGTTGATGACAATATGTGGACTCCGAATTTGCCGTTTATTTTTCCGGGGTATGTTCTTGATAATATGCCGGCTTTTCAGACGGGAGTTATACAATCTGTTGCTTCATCTGCCAATATAATGTCAAAAATTTTTGATAATGAAGAATTAAAAAAGGCAAATGAGCTATTAAAATATCCTCCGAATATTTGGATACTTTCAAAAAGTGATGATTTGGCACTTGCACCGTCTTCGGG
>JBGVOY010000109.1:0-5738 GCA_045126755.1 Alphaproteobacteria bacterium
GGAATTCTGATTGTGCGGTGATATTTGTTACGAACAGGAGATTGGTCATATGCAACACCTGCGCGCAATGTCCAGTTTTCGTTCAAGTAGTAGTCTGCACCAAAAGAAATTGTCCATGTTTCACGCCATTTTTCATCAACAGTTTTTCCGCCAAGACTTGATTCTAAAGTGAACTCTTGGAAACTATCTTTCCAGTCTGTCCAACGCACAGATGCAGACAAGCCCCATTTATCGTTTAATTTATGAAAGCCGGAAACCAACAAACTTGCCGGTAAATCAGGAGACGCTTCTCCATTTGTAGCTGTAGCATTTAAATTAGGATACCCTTGAAAAACATTAAACCCACTAAGTTTATGATCACCTTTAACGGTTTGCATACTCTTTCCTTTATAGCTTACACCTAAACGAGTATTCGGTGTAAATTCATACATAGCACCTATACTCCAAGCCGCTGTCCAACCGTCAAGGTCAAAATCGCTGTAACCAGTACCTAAAGGTCCAGCAGGTTGATTATTTGTCATTCTGCCATGGATGTAACGAGCAATAACCGATGCACCAAGTGATAATTTGTCAGTTACTCTGTATGCAACGGCAGGAGCCAAGTCAATAACCTCAAGTTCGGAGCGAACACCGGCATCAGCAACAAAACTTTGTTTGCTGTAACGAGTTCTTAAACCAAACGGAGCATAAATACCAAAACCTGCAGTTAAGCGGTCATTTATTCTGTATTGACCAAATGCGTGAGGAAGAGCAACACCAATATTCATTTTGGTTTTTGCATATTTGCCGTTTTCTTCGCCTCTTACTTTTGCATTAAGATGAGCGACACTCATACCGGCTTGAACGCCTGATGTTTTATTTAAAACCATACCGGCAGGATTATATGCCAATGCAGAAAAATCGTCGCCTACGATACCTGCACCGGCAAAAGAACGTCCTAAACCTGTCATTGAATATTCATTTAATTGATATCCGGCAGCAAAACTTTGAGATGATGCCAAACAAAGAGCAGAAACTGCTGCCAACATATAAAGTTTTTTCATATAAATAGTCCTTTAGTTGTTATTAAAAAAAATTCTGCTTGCCAAATTAAAGAAAAGTAGTATAAATGTAAAGTAAGCACTTTTAAGTGCGCTAGTTTCTTAAAGGGAACTAATGTCAGTTTATAAAGCTTTGGGAGAAAAAATATGTCTGAATATATGCCTGAGAAATTGGCTGAAATGACATTAAAAATGATAGGCGACCGTTGGAAAGTTTTGATTATTCAAAACTTAATGGACGGAACTAAACGATTCGGTGAGCTTAAAAAAGAACTTGGCGATATAACTCAAAAGGTTTTGACATCAAATTTACGCCTTTTGGAAGAAAAGGGAATTTTAATCAGAAAAGTATATGCTCAAATTCCGCCCCGTGTTGATTATACATTAACTCAACTTGGTTATGAGTTAAAACCTGTTATTGATTCTATGATAGAATGGGCTGAAGAATATCGCAAAACTATGGCAAAAATGCTTAATATTGAACTTATGCCTGAATAAAATAAAAAAACGCCGCAAGGCGTTTTTTTTATGGAGTTGGTGTTTCATAAGCTTTAAGAATAGCGTTATAGTTTTCTTGCAATACTTGTTCTTGTTGTTTTATTTCGTTGGTAAGTTTTTCAATTTCGGGATATTGCTTTGTTTCTTCTTCAGATGCGCCAAAAGATATTGCCGATACAAAAAGCATGGCGCATACAAAAGAAATGACAAACATCAGGAAATGTCCTATCATGCTCAAAATTGTTTCTTTCCAATTTATTTTATATCCGCCGATAAAATAAATCGGTTTGAAAAAATAAACATAAATTCCGGCACACATCAATGCTAAAATATATAAGCCGGAATTTGTATATAAGGCTTTGAGCATAATATCATCCAATGTTGCCATAGCTATAAAAGCAAGTAATATTCCGGATAAAACCATAGGGTTAAAAATAAGACCGGAACGAAAAAGAGCCAAAATACCTTTAATCATAAAAAAATCCTCGCTGAAAATTTAAGCAAGGATTATTATAAAATAAATTTATTAAATATGAGTTTATTTATATCTGGAAATTTCCGATACAATCATTTGACTGATGTCTAAAACCAGTTTTTCGTCTTCGCCTTCAACTCTGACTTTTATAACCGGTTCGGTTCCCGATTTTCTGACAATAACCGAACCCATATCTTCAATTTGTTTTTTTGCTTTAACAATAATTTCTTGAACCGACGGAGCGTTTAAGGCATAAACGGCTTCGCCGACCGATAAGAAACGAATATTGCTTATCTTACAAGGACATTTTTCAAACAATGGGAATATTTCGCTCATTTTCTTAGTGCTTTCAATTAAGCCTAAACTGATTATCAAAGCAGTAATAAGAGCATCGCCGGTTGTTGCATAATCAGATAAAACCATGTGCCCCGATTCTTCTCCGCCGACATTTGAACCAAACTCACGCATTTTTTCAATAACGTATCTTTCGCCGACAGCACTGCGATAATAGTTAATACCCAAGCGATGCAAATATTTTTCTAATCCTAAGTTTGACCAGATTGTAGCAACTACGGCATTTGCTTTTAGCATACCGTGTTCATGAAAATATGTTGCTAAAAAGGCAATAATCTGATCTCCGTCAATACGATTTCCGTTTTCATCGCAAATAATAATTCTATCGCCATCGCCATCAACGGCAATACCTAATTGTGCCTTACTTTCAACGACTACTTTTTGCAAATTTTCCGTATGTTGCGAACCGCAATCTTTATTTATGTTATATCCGTCAGGTGTATCCGATAGTGTAATTACGCCGGCTCCCAAATCTTTGAAAATTTGAGGCATAATTTTTGAAAAAACACCGTTAGCACAATCAAGAACAACTCTTAATCCTTTCAAAGCATTGTAATTAGGAGCTACATTCCTTGCGTTTTCCATATATCTTTCAATAGATGCCGTATCTTCATACACTCGGCCTACAGCCTCTTTCGAAGGTTGGAAAGTTTCATTTGATGTTAAGATTTCTTCAATTTTAGAGGTTAAATTATCGTCAAATTTATCGCCTCTTGCGTTAATAAGTTTAATTCCGTTATCTTGATACGGATTATGTGAAGCCGTAATCATTACCGACATATCGACATTTAAGTTTGGTGTTTGAGCCGTTACCAAAGGTGTCGGAACCATACCCATTTTTATGACATCTGTTCCCATAGACGTAAAACCGGCAATAAGTGCCGATTCGAGCATATCTCCGGAAATGCGGGTATCTTTTGCGATAGCAACTCTTTTAGTATTGTTGCAAACCGTAACACTTAAAGTTTGAGCCAAACGAAAAGCAACTTCAGCAGTCATCGGAAATTCGTTAGCAACTCCTCTTATACCGTCAGTGCCGAACAGATTATTTGTCATAGAATATCTCCTTAAAAAATTATATTATTGTAAAGTTTAGCCGTCATATAAAAAAACTCAAGAACAAATAATATTTATATCACAAAAAACAGTTATAAATTATCATACGGTGTTTGGCTTTATCGTGTCCGTATTTCAAAATTTCATTGACATATTTAACAAGTATGTTATTGTTAATTACAGTTAAATTATAATCATTAAATAATCATGTTATGAAGACTCAAATTTTACGTCCGAGAGAGTATGACGGACCTCTTGACACACCGGAAGATTATGAATTTATGAGGGCGATGTGTAGGTTTGCACGAGCTTTTCAGCGCAAAAAAGAGGAAGAAGAGGATAATTAAAGCTATCACCACCTCTTAAAATGTTACCGCAAATTAAATTTGTATGTTTTTTATTAAAAAAGGGAGCCCAAAGCTCCCTTTTTTTTACGTTTGTTCATAAAAGTTAGAAAACGTAACGAATACCGCCGTATATTTCTTGTGCAGTAACATCTGCATGGCGTATGCCGCCCATATCAAAGTAACGATAACCGGCATCAACGTTCAAGCGGTTTGTAACTTTTAATGACAAGCCGGCACCTACAGACCATGTAAAGTTCAAAGGTTCATAATTGCCTTGCTCTGTTCTGTTATATCCGTTATTAGGATCAATATTTGAATATGCTAATTGTGTTAAACCTGCACCGGCATTAACATAAGGCGACCACCAATGGTCAGGCATAAAATCATAAAACGCATTAAGCATAAATGAATATGTTTTGAATTTATAGTTTCCATAAATGGATTCTTCGCTGGAATGTTTACGCCAGATATATTCAAGTTCTCCACGGAAATGTCTGTAGCGATACCCTAATGCACCTGAAATCATTAAACGATTATCGTCTAAGCTTTCGCCACTAACATCACCTGTATCATCAGAAACATCATGTTGAACAACACCGGCTCTTAATGCGCCGTAAAAACCGTCACATTCTGCATTTGCAGGTGTTGAAAAAAACGCAATAAAAGACAATGCTGTTGCGGTTAAAAGTGCTTTTTTCATATTTTAATACTCCTATAGCTGATTGTAGTGCTTTTATTTGAGTGTAAATTGATTAAAATATACTTAAGATTATGCAAAAACATTTTAAAAACATTGCTTTTATAACAAAAAGTGTATATCTTCACTTCGGGTGGTCGGATAGTCGCGCTGCGGAAAGTAAAATCCAACAGTGAGGAAAGTCCGGGCTTCATGGGAACAAGATACCGGATAACGTCCGGCTGGAGAAATCCAAGGGAAAGCGCCGCAGAAAGTTACCGCCGGTTTTTATAGCCGGTAAGGTTGAAAAGGCGAGGTAAGAGCTCACCGCCGAGGCAGTAATGTGTCGGGCATAGGCAAGCCCTATCTGATGTAAGACCAAATTAGGATTTATCAGGTTTTACCTGACGGAGCGTTTCCACTCCGATCCAGAGGTGGGTCGCAAGAGCAAACCGGAAACGGTTTGGTTAGATGAATGACTATCACCGTAATCTTTATTTTATAAAGCAAGTGCGGATACAGAACCCGGCTTACAGACCACCAAATTTTTTATTGGAGATAAAAATGAAACAAACAACATTAAAAGAAACCGTTACAATTAAAGGGATAGGTTTACATTCCGGAACAGATTCGGAGTTGATTTTAAAACCGGCACCTATAAACACAGGTGTTGTTTTTGTTCGTTCTGATATTGAAAATTCTCCGCAAATAAAAGGCATATACTCTAATGTTGCAGACACCAAAAATTGCACTTGCTTGGGAAAAAACGGGGTTATAGTTAGCACAATCGAACACTTAATGGCAGCGCTTTATATTTTAGAAATCGATAATGTAATAATTGAATGCTCAAATCAGGAATTGCCCATATTAGACGGCAGTGCAAATGTTTTTTTACAAACGCTTAAAACAGCAAAAATTGTTGAGCAGGAAGAAAATCGTAAAATCTTGAAGATATTAAAACCGATTAAGTTTGAAGACCCAAAAGGCAACTATGTAGAAGTTTTACCAAACGAACAAAATAACTTGTCTGTTTGTTTTGATATAGAGTTTGCTTCCGAAATTGTCGGACATCAAACTTTTGATGATATTATCACAAAAGATATTTTTGAAGAACAGATTGCTCCATGCCGCACTTTTTGTGAAAAATATCAGATAGATTATTTAAAATCCATCGGTTTGATTAAGGGCGGAAGCTTAGAAAATGCCGTTGTTCTTGATGGCGATAAAATTTTAAATCCCGAAGGTTTTAAAGTTAAGAACGAATGTGTAAATCATAAAGTTCTTGATTTAAT
>JBGVOY010000110.1:0-2305 GCA_045126755.1 Alphaproteobacteria bacterium
TTGTGTTTAAAAACGCGAAAATCCTGCATATTTGTATATTTATGCAATCAAAAAAGTGATAAAAGGGCGATTTTTTCTAAATAAATCGCAAAAAGTGGTAACAAAATGGTAACTAAAGTAATTGTTTTTAGCTAAAAAAGAAAAATCAGACTTCGATTTTGAAATCTGATTTTTTCGTTTTATAGAAAATTTTTACAAAAGAGATTCGTAGTTTCTCATTCCATATAATACGCGTATTACTTGTATTTGATTTTCGCGTATACGATAAAATGTTATGTAATTATTGACTATTAACTTGCGCAAGGATTTATCCTTAACATATTCATTTTTAATGTATGGACAACTTTCAGGAAAGTTACAAATATGGTCAAAAGCTTTTTCAAAATCTCGAATTTGATTTATTGCAGCCGTCGGGTTGCAGAGTTTTACGGCAATATACTCAAATATTTGCTCCATATCTAATTGAGCCAAAGGAAAGATTTGAAGGGTATATTTATTTGTCATATTTAGCCCTCATTGATTCAAAAAAGTCCTTTCCGCTGACGGGAATTGCACCGTTTTCTATATCGTCCAAACTTGCGTTAATAAGTGCAGCTGCTTGCATTTTTGCGAACATTTCTTCGTAAAGTTTTACGCTCATCATAACCGCTTCACCGTACCCGTTTTTAGTGATTACGATAGGAACAGGGCTTTCTTGACAGGTTTTCATAATAGTTGCCGTGTTTTTAAGTTCATTTACAGGTAATATTTTAGGTAAAGGTTGATTCATAGTGTTTCCTCCTATTTAATAATATTCTTATTATGGTCATATTGTACCATAATTATCACCATTTGTCAATAGCTAAAGATGATTTTTTTGATTGAATTTCGCAAAAAATCGCCTACGGGGAAATCGTAGGCGATTTGAATTGAAAAGCTTTAATTATACTTGTAATCATACTTTTGCATTTCAGTAATTTGTAATTCCGAGCGTTCTTGGAAGTGCGTATAAACATTAGTGGTAATAGAGCTATCTGCTTTATGCCCAGCCCAAAGGCTAACGATTTCACGACGGATACCGCATTCCTGCGCTCTTGTAATGAAAGTGTGTCGCAAATCGTGTAAATGATGATTAGGACAGAGTTTTTTGAAATAGTTCGTTAAAACGCCTAAAGAAACAGTTTTGATTTGTTCTATATCAATGATCGGTAAAACTCTTTTCAGCATAGGTGAAATAGGAATACTGCGACTTTTCTCTTTCATACCTTTACGCTGCTTTGCGGTGGTAAGCGTAATCCATTCGCCGTCAATGATAACAGAAGCCAATTCGGCACGTCGTAATCCTGTATACATAATAAAGGCAAATGCTTGATTATAAATGGAAGGGTTACGTTTAATTTCTTGTAAAAGCGCATATTCTTCCTCTATGGTAAGGGGAACTCCGTGCTTTTGTTCATAGCGTAAGAGCTTTACTTTCGCCATAGGATTAAGAGGAATAACGCCGTCTGCAAGAGCATATTCAAACAAAGGGGAGAGAAGCTGATAAATCTTTTTTGCTGTACGGTTTTTACCGCTGTTGGAAATTTCATTGATAAAATCCTGTAAATGAAAGGATTGGATATTTTCAAGATGTTTATCCCCAAAAGCAGGATTTATGTAATTATTGATCGTCCGAATGTAATCATTATAAGTCCCGTCTTTTATAAATGGTTTTTTCGCGCATTCCAACCATTTTTGCAGATAAGGCATAAGCGGGGTTTGCTGTTTCTTTTTGGACACTCTTTCGGATTGAAGAGGAATTTGGGTAAACGATTTGGAAAGCTTTTCAATAAATCGTGCTTTACAAATATCAAGATATTTACCCGACGCGGTAATACGTGTCTTATTGATTTGACAGCGAATGAGAAATAAACCGTCTGCGCGTTGGGTAACGTGTGCGCGTACGTTACCTGTTTTAAAGATTTTTTTGAATTGTTTTGGCATAGTAGATAACTCCTTAGAAGTAAATAATACAATGGAAGAAGCAGCTTTATTTTTGCGATTTTCTTCCGCTTTTTCTTTTTGTGAATTTTCAAAAAGATTATTTAACAAAAGGTTAAGACTTTCTTTTGCGTTTGGCTGTTGAGCCAGTTGAATGATGTAGTTGGTTAAATTAGAATTAATTTGTTGATTAGACATATACCTCCTTGTAGAAAATTTAGGTCAACTTCCCCGTCGGGAAGCATAAACGCGTTCACTTTTGCCGTGATTTCCCTACATTGTTTAATTAGGTAAAAATAGATAAATTGCAAACAAAAATGAAAACTTTTTATTTTATCTACATTTT
>JBGVOY010000111.1:0-7547 GCA_045126755.1 Alphaproteobacteria bacterium
TGAAAATGTGCCCGGATTTAATGAACAAATTAAGGCTAAATATGAAAAAGAAATATGGGAAGCAAAAAAAGGCGACCATATCGATTATACAAAAGTTTACAGTCTGAAAGCTAAAGTATTAGCCGAACTTTTTGAGCAAATAAACAAACATAAAAATTATGTAAAAGAGTTTGAAAATTTTAAGAACGAAAAGGGATGGAATTTAGATACATTGGCAACATTCCAAGCATTATACAGCCAACAGTCGAAAACTGTTTGGGGCGGTTGGTGTTCTTGGGATAAAGAATTGCAAAATCCGAATTCGGTTAAGGTTAATGAATTTAAAAAAACTTATGCTAAAAAAATTGAATTTTTCAAATTTTTACAGTTTGAAGCTGACAGACAATTACAAGAAGTTTATAATGAGGTTAAAACTTTGGGCTTGAAAGTCGGTCTGTATCGTGATTTACCGGTAGGTGTTTGTAAGGATAGTGCTGAATTATGGGCAGATAGGTATATATTTGTTGATAAAGCAGGTGCGGGGGCGCCTCCGGATGCTTTTTTCCCAACCGGACAGAAATGGTGTTTAGGTGCTTTTAATCCGTTTGAATTGAAAAATAGAGCATACGAACCATATTTGAAAATATTGCGTGCAAATATGGCTTATGCAGGAGCTTTAAGAATTGATCACGTTATGGGATTGATGCGTTTGTTTATGATACCCGATAATAAAGATGAGGGAACATATATACACTATAATTTTGATGATATGCTTGGTCTTTTGGCGTTAGAAAGTCATTTACATAAATGTGCTATTGTCGGCGAAAGTATCGGTAATGTTCCGGACGGATTTTTAGATAAATTACGTGAGTATAATTTGTATGCTATCAGTGTAATTTGGGCAGAAAGATGGAACGAAGGAAACGGCGATTTTAAAATGTCGGAAGATTATCCCGTAAATGCTTTTGTGTCAGTCGGAACACATGATATGTCTCCATTAAAAATGTGGTGGTTCGGCTATGATATTGAGTTAATGCGAAAGTTAAATCTATCTACCGAAGATGATAAAAATGCCGCTTATAAGCGTCGTGAACGTGACAGATATATGCTTCTTAATGCTCTCGATTTTAATAGAGTGTGGCCGGAGGATAATTTAAGAAGAGCAGATTATTTATACGGCGAGGGTTATCCTGAAGGAATTACGGAAGCAGTTCATAAATTGGTTGCTAAATCTAAAAGTAAGGTTGTTATGCTTCAGTTAGAAGATATTATGGGCGTAGATAAATTGCAAAATTTACCGGGGACGGATAGAGAACAATATCCTAACTGGCGTTTACGATTACCGGTCGATTTGGAAGATTTGGAAAATTTAAACGAGTATGAACGAAATGTCAGAGCAATTAAAAGCGTAAGATAAAAAATAACCCTCAGTTTATGGCTGAGGGTTATTTTTTTACGTGGTTAAAAATCTGATTTGTTTGTCAGGTTGTTGTAGCGTTTTCTGATACATTCAATGGCAGTTTTATGTATTCCTTTTGTAATGTCATAATATATGTATCTTCCATCACGACGGGCAGTTACAAAACCGTCATCACGCAATCTTTTCAAATATTGTGAAACTTTTAATTGGTCAGATGATATACCGTTTATAATATCTGTTACGTTTGTTTCACCGTTAATAACCAGATATTCTAAGATGCGCATTTTATCAAAATTTGCAAACAATTTAATTTGGTTAGCAGTCATATTGGTATAGTCTTTAGGGAGCATGGCTTTATATCCGTCCAGCAAATAATTAAAATCATTTGCCATATATCCGAATAGCTTCCGTAAGCATACAAATATGCTTGCCGGATATTCTTCTTGAATACGATAATATATAAAAATGCCGACACGCTTAGTTGTAACAAGACCTGCTTCACGTAATTTTTTTAAGCTTTGCGATATAAATATTTGTTCAGCTTCCAATCCTTTTGTAATGGAAGAAACCGATGATTGCCCGTATACATCTAAAAATTCTAAAATTCTTAAACGCAAAGGGTGGGAAATGTAGCTTATTCCCTTTACGGCTTTTTTCATTACATCAATCGGAAGCTGTGTTTTATTCATATTTTTTACCGATTATTTTTTCATAAAAGGTCTGATGTATGCGTCAAACTTAATTCTTGACTTATCCGACCATCCCATTAAATAATTATCACCTAAACAGAATAACGGAACGCCTATATTTCTGCCTAAATTAAACTTTTTGGCACAGTCAAATAACATTTCTTTGCCTTTAGGTGTTGCAACATCCATTTTTACAATATCTAAATCAGGATATTTTATAGCGATATACTCTTGTGCCTGATGACAGTGCGGACAAGTTTGAGAATAAAACATATATGCTTTATTGTTTGTATCTTCTTTATTGCAACCGGTTAAGACAAATAAAGATACAATAAGTGTGCTTAATAGTTTTTTCATTTGTATTTCCTTTTTTATTCAATGCAACAGTCAACAGCTTTGCGGACAAATGCTTTCATTTTTGAAAGGGCTGTGGGCTTAGCTTCTGTGGTTTCTTCTTTTACGACAGGTTCTTTTACTTTTTCTTCTTTTGAAGTATTTTCGTTTATTTTTGCGGTAATTTTTTTAACGTCTTCAATGCTTGTTTCAACCCATTTTAAGTCTTCAACTTTGAGCATATTCATATTCAAACCCCAGAATAAGCAATACATATCATACGATTTATTAAACAAATCGTATGCTTGTTCGTGGTTGCCTAAACTTTGTTGTTTTGTGCCGACTTCCAATAAACGCATAGATGTTGCGAGTAAGTGTTTGGATATGCACCATACTTCACCTTCGTATGACGGAATAATTTTTTGCATTAAATTTTTACGAGTTTCACGAACTTCTTCAATTAAATCATAAAATGCGGTTTTACCTGTTTTGGCACCTGAAAAAACCAGATGCTCTTCTATGGAAATTAAATTCATAATCGCAATGGTTAAATCTTGATCGGAAGATAAATCTTTAGGATTAACTTTCTTTGTGCTGTCTATACGTTCAACAAATTCTTTTACATTTTTTGCTTTATCTTTCATAATGCCTCCTAATACATATAATACAAATCATACGTAATTTATATTATATGTATCAAAGTTGTCAAGTATTAAATAAAAAAATACTCCCTTATGTGTGTAATAAGGGAGCGGGGATTTTTATTTTGCCATACGAATTGTATCTACCTCAATTACAGTCGGTTCCATCATATTTTTATCTATTTCTCCTTCGATAATAACAATATCGTTTGGAGTTACGGTTATTCCGGCCCAATCTTCATCATCAATTTCGACTATCATTGTTCCTGTATTGTCTTTAAAATTGTATGAATCATCACCGGTTTTTTCTAAAATATTTCCTTGCATTACTACATAATCGCCGTCTTTAAGCTCGGCAATTTCAGTAACGGTTACCATTTGTTGTTGATTATTGTTTTGAAATCCGCCTTTGTTTTCAGCTGATACTTTCATTGTTGTTGCAAACATAACGGCAAATGTAAGCATTAAAATTTTTTTCATTTTATTTCTCCTATAAATTGTTAACGAAAGGAATATATTCATTAAAAATGTTTTTTAAATAAAGATAAGTGTTTACTTTTAAAATTTTGAGGTGTATTTTCCCATCTGTTTTAGAAAAGGAATTTTAATCAATGCAAAATATGACCAAAGGAAATCCGGCAAAGTTGATATTGCTTTTTAGCATACCGCTGCTTATCGGAAATTTATTTCAACAAATGTATAATATCTCAGATATTTTTATTGTGGGTCGTTTAATTGGGGTAAATGCTTTGGCAGCATTGGGGGCAACTGCGCCTTTATATTTTGTATTTTTGCTTATATCTTTCGGATTTACGGGCGGACTTACGGTAATTACGGCTCAAAGGTTCGGGGCTAAAGACTATAAAAATTTACGTCGTTCAATTACGCATTGTGTTATGGCCAGCACAATTTTAAGTTTTTGCATTATGCTTTTTTTAGGATTGTTTTTAAGACCTTTCTTAAAAATTATGAATGTTCCTGACTTAATTATGGAAGATGCCTACAAATTTATGGCCGTTTTAACCGGTGGGATGGTTATGATAGTTTTCTTTAATTTGCTTTCAGGTTTTATACGAGCTGTAGGAGATAGCAAAACTCCACTTTATTTTTTAATATTTTCAACTGTACTTAATGTGTTTTTTAATTTTGTATTTATATATTATGGTAAATTGGGCGTTGTAGGATCAGCATTAGGGACCGTTTGTGCAATTTGTATAGCAGTTGTTTTATGTCTGATTTATATGTATAAAAAATTTCCGATTATGCGGATTAGTAAGGCAGATTGGAAATATGATAAACAGTTTATGAAAGAGCACTTAAATGTTGCAGTTCCCATGGCGGCTCAATTTTCGGTTTTATCATTTAGTTTAATGATAATTCAGGCAGTGTGTAATTCTTTCGGACCTGATGTTATTGCTGCATTTACGGCAGCATTAAGGATAGAACAACTTGCAACACAACCTTTATTGGCACTGGGAATTGCAATGGCTACTTATTCTGCTCAAAATTGGGGGGCAGGGAAACTGGCTCGTATTCGTAAAGGGGTTCGTTTTGCGACGGTTGTTTCTTTGGTTATCGGTTTGTGTGTTTCTTTATTGGTGCGTTATGTCGGAAGTGATATGATAGCTGTTTTCTTAAAAGATGAGAGTGTATTTATTATTGAAGTCGGAAAAGAATATTTACGTATAAGCACATTGTGTTACTTCTTTTTAGGATTGATTTTTGTGTTTAGAAATACACTGCAAGGAATGGGAAAACCTATAATTCCGTTAACTGCCAGTTGTGTAGAACTTGCTGCACGTTCGTTTTTTGCGATATACTTGGCTAAAATTATCGGTTATAAAGGGGTGTTTTATGCCGGTCCTATTGCTTGGATAGGTGCCGCTTTTGTGGTTGTTATCGGATATTATGTTATAATCCGTAACCTTAAGGTTTCCAAAACTAAAAACTATTACTTATTTAACAAGCATCGTATTAGTTTGTGTGCTTCAATCAATCATACAAATCAATCTCCGGCCGAGTAGTCTTAGCAGCATAGCTCTTCAATAATTTTATTTAAGACCAAGAAACCCTCTTTGGTAGCTTTTATGAACTTATCGTTTTCTTCAATTAAGCCAAGTTGTTTTAATTCTGATTTAGCCTGTTTGTTTATGAAATTATCAAATTTTATACCGCATATTTGTTCAAAATATGCTTTTCCAATTCCTTGATTTAAGCGCATTCCCATTATTATCAATTCTTCGGCACGTTCTGTAGGGGATATTTTTTCCATAATGTGCGGGTGTGTAATTGCGTAGTGTTCGTTATTTATCTTAAGTCGTCCGTGTGCAGATTCGCCAATTCCGATATATTCATCACCGAGCCAATAGCATTTGTTGTGTGTCGATTGATATTCCGGTTTTGCAAAATTTGATACTTCATATTGAGGATATCCGTGATTTTCTAAAAATGTGACAGTTTCGGAATACATTTTTGCGGCCAGTTCTTCATCAAGAGCTTTAATGCCTTTTGCGGCAAAAACAGTTCCGTCTTCAATGGTCAGTTGATATAAAGACAAGTGTTTTAGGCCAAAAGAAACAGCTTTTTCAAGTTCTTGATTCCACAAGTTAATGTTTTGATTCGGGCGTGCATATATCAAATCTATTGAATGATTATCAAAGTTTTTTAATACGGCTTCAATACTATGCAGAGCTTGTTTTAAATTGTGAGTTCGTCCCAAAAACCTTAAGTCATCATCATTTAAGGCTTGAACTCCCAATGATAAACGATTTATTCCGGAATTTTTTATGAGCGTAAACATATTTTCGTATTCGGAATTCGGGTTTGCTTCCAAACTTATTTCTATATTGCTTTGAGTTTTCCAAAGCTTGTAAATGTGCTCTATTATTTTTATAAGATTTTCGGGTTTTATCAATGACGGAGTTCCGCCTCCGAAAAATATGGAGCGGACAATTCTATCAGGCAAAATTTTGTGGTAATAGTCTAATTCTTTTATGTAAGAGTTTATTATATCTGTTTGATTTACGTCTTTTTTTACTCTTTTGAAAAAGTCGCAATAAGGACATTTGCTTTTACAAAAAGGCCAATGAATATAAACTGATAAGGGGTTTTTATTCATCGGCCTTTTAACTTTCGTATCTGATGTTTATTACACTAAGATTGTATCAAGCAATTCTTTAGCATAAGCACGCAAATCAGGGTTTAACATTAAAGAAAGCTTTAAGTTTGATTTTGCTAATTCATCATTAGTTCCGCAATCAAAACGCAAGCCTCTGCATAACACACCGGTAAGAGGAACACCTCTTTGTGCAGCCAAATTCATTGCATCGGTTAAGTTAATTTCACCATTTGAACCGTTTTTGACTTCAGGCAAAATATCCATAATGACATTAGGTAAAATATATGGCCCCATACTTGCATAGTTTGATGGCACTTCTTCCAATTTTGGTTTTTCAACCAATCCTTTTGCCTGAACAGTGCGGCCATCACGAACAGCACCAATCAAAGCTCCGTATCTGACCATTTCTTCTTTAGGAAATTCCATAATATTTTCAACCATACCACCGGTTTTTTCATAAACATCAGAAAGTTGTTTTAAAACGCCTTCGCCGTGGAAGTTGATGTAAATATCATCCGGCCACATTACGATAAAATCTCTTTTACCGACAATTTCTTTTGCCATTAAAATAGCGTGTCCGTTACCCAATGGTTCTTTTTGTTCGGCAAATGAAAATTTCATACCATCGGGTATAATGTCTTTAATGGCTTTAAGCAAGTCATTTTTGCCTTTTTTAGCTAAATGTTCTTCAAGCCAAGGGTATGGAGCATAATATTTTTCAAATAAATGCTTACAAGATTGGTCACTGTAGATAAAAACAATTTCTTTAACACCGATTTCTTTACAAGCATTTATTGCATATTGAATTATCGGTAAATTGTTTAAGGTTAAAAAACCTTTGTGTAATACTTTTGTTGCAGGGAGGTTGCGAGTAGATAAACCTGCAACCGGCAAAATACAAACTTCGGGTTTGTTCGACATATTTAAACTCCAAATAATATTGTTAACTTTATGCTTGTTAATATACCAGATTTTTTATCTTTTGCAAGATAACAAAATGTGTTTGCACAGTTAAAATATGCTTATTTATCTTTCAAATTGGTTCATTACGGAAAAAGCATCAAATTGCTGAAAACCGTTATCCTGAATGCGTTTATGATTTATTGCATTTTGAATAATCTGCCCGTAACGGTTCGATATTTGATATATTCCCATAAAACGAGATTTTTCCGACGGGGTAAGTGTGGCAAATGCTTCTTCAATATCTAATGAAGCAGAAGGGGAAAATTCATCAAAATGAGGATCTAATTTTCCAATCATTCGTAAAAAACACATTTTATTGGTTTCATCTTCCGGATTAAAAGCTTCTTTTGCATCAAAATCTTTTAAAGATTCAGGCATATATTCTTTGAATAAAAATTCACGAC
>JBGVOY010000112.1:0-6446 GCA_045126755.1 Alphaproteobacteria bacterium
AACAAACAGAAAAGGCAAATAAGGGTTTTAGTGCTTATACCGGTATACAGTTTGAATTTTAAGGAGGAAAAATGCCAAACTTACTTATTGTTTCAAAAAACGATTTATTTAAGCAAGATTTAATGTTTCAGCTAAAAGAAAATGCACCTGAACTTAACTTGATTTCTGAAGGTATGGTTGCAGATATTGTGTTAATTGATGAAGCTCAAGAAATGGCAGCATCTTATGCAAAAAAATATTCTTATGCTCCTGTTTATGTTATGTTGGCAAAAGGAACAGATTTGCCTAAAGATAAGGGGCTTATAAAATATGTGCAAAAACCGTTGATTTTAAATAAACTTATAAATTATTTAAATTCAGCTATAAATTTAGCGGCAAACTCAAAAGCGGGTAAGCTTGTTTTTAATAAATACGTGCTTTATCCGGTAGGCAAAGAAATATTAAATTTGCGCAATAACGTAACGGTTAAACTAACCGAAAAAGAAGTTTCCATTTTGCAATATTTATATAAGATAAAAAATCGTATTGTTACAAAAACAGAGTTGTTACAAGAGGTGTGGGGATATAATCCGGATGTTACAACACATACGATAGAAACACATATATATCGGTTGAGGCAAAAAGTTGAAAATGAAGACATCAACTCTCAACTTATTATAACCGAGGAGGGCGGTTATATGTTAAAATTTTAGATTTTTTTAATAAAATGTGCTTGCAATTATGGTTTTTATGTGTTAAAAGCCCTTTGAAAAGTAAAATCTTTATGCATGAGCTTTTGTAAGAATCCGTGGTAAAGATTATGGTATTTATCCGCTTTGAGCTTCAAAGCAACAGAGAAAAGAAAGGAAATTTAATATGAGACATGGTGATAAACATAGAAAGTTTAATATGCCTAAAAGTCAACGCAGAGCATTGTTTGCAAATTTAACAAACGCTTTGTTGACACATGAACAAATCAACGTAACATTACCTCGTGCTAAAGAATTAAGATCTTTTGCTGACAGCATGATTTCTTATGCTAAAAAAGGTGATTTAAACAGTCGCAGATTGGCTTTATCATTTTTAAGAGATAATGAAGTTGTTTCTAAACTTTTCTCTACATTAGCAGAACGTTACAAAGATCGTAACGGTGGTTATACTCGCGTATTAAAAGCAGGTTTCCGTTATGGCGACTGTGCTCCTATGGCAATTATTGAATTAGTTGACCGTGATGTTAATGCAAAAGGCGCTAAAGATTTGGCTCGTGTAGCTGCTGAAAAAGCTGCTGCTGCCGAAGCTGAAAGTTCATCTGCTGAATAATTAAAAGTTTAGTAATTGATAAAAAACGAATCGTTTTTACGGTTCGTTTTTTTGTATGTCCCCCCTTTGAAAGTTTTTTTCTTTCAAAGGGGGCAACTCCACTTTCCGGAGTACAGTTCATTTTACGTGAGGGGTTCTTTTTGTAATGTGAAAAACCATAGGTTTGGATTATGATTATTTTTTGTATTATACAAGACTAAAATTCAATACTAACTCTCACGTAGTGGCTGTAGTAACGAAGATTAGCGCCTTTTGTGGCAGATAGTGAATATACAACACCAACCGGTGTTTTTGCACAATCAAAATTTTCAACCGGACAACAAGTGCCATCAGAGTAATATACATCTCCGATAGCACAATTTGTTGAAGAACAAGAAGCTTCTTTACAATCATAGCAAGTAAGGTTTTTATAAGCGGTTTCCACACAAGTTGCACATTTAGTATCTGGTTTGTTGTTTGCCGAATAAAGTCTGCCGTCTTCACAGGTCCATTTGGCGCAATACCATAAAGAAGTGTCATATTGGCAGGCAACACCGCCATAAGGGCAAGAACTTTCGGTATAGCCTAAGTCTTACACTTTAGAATATTATCTTCGACGCATAAATCTGCCGCATTAGCCTCAAACGGTATCAACAAAAACACCAAACTTGCAAATTTCATAAAAACTATCCTTATTACACGTCTTTTACAATTTGTAATAAGTCGTTTTTTTTGCAAGTAAAAAGTGCGGTTGTTTGGAACTAAAAGTTTATCTGCTGAATAATTAAAAGTTCATTGATTGATAAAAAACTCCACTTTTTAAATGGAGTTTTTTTATTGTTTTTATTTTAATAAGTTTATAAAAAAACTGCTTTATTTCTATATCAAAGCAGTTTTAATATGTTTTGTTTTTTATCTAGCCAGAAATGATACGTTTTCCTAATGGAGCAAAAGCAGCATTGGCAATTTTAAAATTTGCCATGCCGAAAGGTATTCCTATAATGGTGCAACATAAAACTATGCCTGTTATAAAATGTCCTATGAATAACCATATACCACAGAATATAACCCAAAAAAAGTTCATTAAACCGGAACCTGCTACAGCTTTTTCACCGACGGTGCTAGCGTCAACCAATTTTTTTCCGAATGGTAAGAAAGCAAATGATGCAATACGAAAACAAGCAATTCCCAAAGGAATACCAATAATGGTGGCGCAACAAATTATTCCGGAAAGTAGCCAAGCACATCCTAATAAAATTCCGCCTCCAAAAACCAACCATAATACATTTCCTATAAAAGATATTGTTTTTCCTTTCTGTTCTTTCGTTAATCACAATATTGTATATTGTGAAACATTATTATAGGTATTGCAACAAAAAATGCAGATTTACACTGTATAAAACAATAAAACCTTATTCCATTTCGGCTAAACGTTGTGCTTGGTCTTCGGTAATCAGAGCATCAATTATTTCATTTAAACACTCTCCGCAAACCACATCGTCTAATTTGTATAGTGTTAAGTTAATGCGGTGGTCGGTAACACGTCCTTGCGGATAATTATATGTTCTGATGCGTTCGCTTCTGTCTCCGCTGCCTATTTGAAGTTTTCGGGCTTCCGAATAATTTGCATCAATGCTTTCTTTTTGCATATCATAAAGTTTTGCTCTAAGGTGATTCATTGCTTTTTCTTTGTTCTTAAATTGCGAACGGTCATCTTGGCATTGAACAACCACACCTGTCGGAATGTGAGTGATACGAACAGCAGATTCTGTTCTGTTAACGTGTTGTCCGCCTGCTCCCGAAGCCCTGTAAACATCAATTTTTAAGTCTGTCGGATTGATATATAAATCGACTTCTTCAATTTCAGGTAATACGGCAACCGTAGCGGCTGAGGTGTGAACACGACCTTGTGATTCGGTTACCGGAACACGTTGCACACGATGAGCTCCCGATTCAAACTTGAGCTTTGCAAACACATCCGTTCCCGTAATTTTTGCACTTGCTTCTTTATAGCCTCCGATACCGTTTTCATTGGCATCTAACACTTCAAATTTCCAACCTTGTTTTTGGCTGTAGCGTTGATACATTTCAAATAAAACTGCGGCAAAAAGTGCGGCTTCGTCTCCACCTGTTCCGGCACGAACTTCCAGTATGGCATTTTTTTCATCATCTTCCGATTTTGGAAGCAATAATACCTTAATTTCTTTTTCCATTTGCGGCATTTTGTCTTTTAGTTCATAATATTCCATTTCGGCCATATCACGCATTTCTTTATCCAAAGAAGCATCGTTCATCATTTCTTTGGCATCGTTTAAGTTTGCCAAGTTTTTCTGAAATTCTTTTATTGCTTCAACAATAGGCGCTAAGGTTGATAATTCTTTGTTCAGCTTTACCATTTCATCCGGATTGATGTTTGAAGAAAGTAAAGCTTCTATTTCTTCATGGCGACGAACAACATTTGCAAGTTTTTCTTCTAAATTCATCTTATATTTCCTTAATTAAATTATCAATATCAACTAAATTTTGCGTTCCCAAGTCTAAATCTTTTACGGTAACTTTTCCTTGAGATAGTTCATCTGAACCTAAAATAACAGCTTTGCAAGCATTGGCTTTATTTGCTTTAATCATGCGTTTTTTTAGGTTCCCGCTATAAGAGTGTTCAACTTTAAAGCCTGCTTTTCTTAAATTGTAGGCCACCTTAAGAGCTGTATCTTTGACATCATCTCCTACCTCAATAACGGCAATGGGGCGAACATCGTCAATACCTTTTTCTAAAAGCATTGATAAACGTTCGACTCCGCAAGCCCAACCGATACCGGCAACATCAGAACCTCCCATTTGTGCAACCAAGCCATCGTATCTGCCACCGGCCAAAACTGTTCCCTGAGCACCCAGTTTGTCGGTTGTTAACTCGAATACGGTGTGCGAATAATAATCTAATCCTCTGACTAAGCGATTGTTTACTCTGTATTTAATTCCTAAAACATCCAGACCGTTTAATACTTGAGCAAAAAAATCGGCAGATGTTTGGTTTAAGCTGTCGGCGTAAAGAGGAGCATTGGCAACAACTTCTTTATCGCATTCTTCTTTGGAATCAAGCACCCGAAGCGGATTTTTTTCTAATCTGGTTTTACTGTCTTGTGAAAGCTTGTCATAATTTTGTTTTAAATATGCTACCAATTTTTCACGATAAGCATCACGGCTTTCTTTATCGCCTAACGAGTTAATTTCTACAGTAACGGCACCTTCAAGACCAAGCTTTTCCAAAAACTCATAAGCCATGGCAATAACTTCAATGTCGGCTTGCGGAGTCTCGACACCCAACATTTCAACACCGAACTGAGTAAACTGACGTTGGCGTCCTTTTTGTGGGCGCTCATATCTGAACATAGGTCCGTTATAATAAAGTTTTACGGGCAAATTTTGTTGCATTCCCTCAGAAATAAATGAACGAACAACACCTGCCGTTCCTTCGGGACGCAAGGTCAAACTTTCGCCGCCTCTATCGGTAAAGCAATACATTTCTTTGGTAACAATATCTGATGTATCGCCTAAATTACGAGAAAAAACTTCGGTAAACTCAAAAATAGGAGTTTCTATTTCTTCAAAACCGTATTTTTCGACAACTTCCGATGCTGTTTTTGTTACTTTTTTTGTTTTTTTCTTTGCTAAGCCGTATAAATCGTATGTTCCTCTGACGCTTTGTATTTTTGCCATTTTTTTATCCTTTTAAAGCTCAAGAAACGGCACAGAAAAACTGAGCCATTTCTTAAAAATTTACTATTATGCTAATGATTTAAAAAATCATCAAGTTTAATATTTGTTTGTTTTTTAGGTCCTGCAACTTTTACAAGTTCGCCGTTTATATAAACTTCTACATTAAAATAGCGACCAACCGAAAATATTAAGTTCGGAACGTCAGGAACTTCATATTCAAACCCTTTTTTGTAGATGCCGTTTATATATACCGTATTTTCATCTTTTACTTCAATCCAAGATTCGCCTTTGAACTTAACAACAACCTTGTTTGAAACAGGTTTTTCAACAACTTCTTTTGGGGCTTTTTCTTCATAATTTTCTTCAACAACATTGATTACATTTTTATCTGTTGTGTTAGTGTTTTCAGCCGTTGTTTGTGTATCTGCCTGCACAATTTCCGGTTCTTCGGATATTTCTTCAACTATTGTAGGTATATTTTCTTCAATCGGGGTTGGTGGCAGCACTCCTTGTTTATCGTTGGAATAATTAAATGCCAGAGCGATAAAGTATACACCGAGAACCATAGATATTCCGATTAAAATTTGTTTACGGTTCGGCATAGTGATTGCCGTATGCTTTTTAACGATAGGCTTAATGTTTGTTTCGTTCTTTTTGGGCATTGCTTCTTCTTTATAGCATTGAACAATGCGTTCGGCATTTAAACCTAAAAAGTCGGCATAAGAACGAACAAACCCTATTCCGTACGGAACAGGCGGCAGTTCATTAAAATCGCTTTCTTCAATGGCTTTGATATAAACTTTTCGGATACATAAAGCTTTGGATATTGCTTCAATCGATTTTTTTTGATTTTGGCGTGTATACTTCAAGAACATACCGATAGTGGTTGCTTCTTGAGGTGCCTGTTCTGTCTTTTTAGTATCTTGGTCCACGATATTATCCTTTGTATTAAAAAATTTTTATCATTAAAACATATTTTTTATCAAATTGCAATAGTGTGATCGGCAGCATAAGATAATAATTGCGGTCTTAATGTTCGTTTCGGAGATTTTAGCAATACTTGCACGTAATCTGATATATCTTGCACTTTCAGACTTCTTATCATATTTTTAATGTTAGAATATGCGGAGCCTGCAACAGACAGGCTTCTGTATCCCAGACCGATTAAAACCATTGCTTCAATCGGATTGCTGGCCATTTCTCCGCATACCGAACACAAAACTCCGGCTTTGTCTGCTTTTTTAACAATTTCTCTTAATACTTTTAAGAATGGTGCCGACAATACATCGTAGCGGTCAGTTATGCGAGGGTTACCTCTGTCACAAGCAAATATAAATTGTGCCAAATCGTTAGTTCCGACAGAAATAAAATCTGCGTGTTTTAAAATATCATCAAGTTGGAAAATAACTGATGGAACTTCAATCATCAGCCCTACTTTTACGGATTTAGGA
>JBGVOY010000113.1:0-3257 GCA_045126755.1 Alphaproteobacteria bacterium
AAAAAAAACCTTGAAAAAAGCCCCTATTTATGGGGTTTTTGAGATATTGTTGTTAGCCGGTACTAACAGACCACCGCCCCCTCCCCCTTTTTATCGAACATTCATTCGACTCAAAAACGTTGATTTTACGCCATTCTTGACGACTATGGCTTTTCTGTGATACATTATAGGTGTTCCAAGGGAACGGCGGTCGCCACAAGTTCCCGAACCCGCTCGGGTAAATAGTTAAATACGGATAGCAATAAGCGCACTAGCCTAAGGGTATCTATGCCTGTTCGTGTGATAAAGCGTCAACGGTGTCACTCCGTCCAACTGAATAAACCTGTGTCTAGCCCTGTTCATACGTCTGCGGAGGTATAGGGTGACGGCTGACAGTATCTATCAATGCACGTTTATGGAGGGAATTATTATGCGTAACTATGCAAGACTTACTACAGAAACTATCAAGGAATGGGCTGACCGTGTAAACGGCAAGCCGAATCATAACCGTACGCACTGTATTTTTTGTGGTGCAACGCTCGAAAGTGGTGATGCCTATGCGCTTTGCTTACCCGAAACGGGTGTAAATCCCCGTTATATCTGTAGGGCTGACCGTGATAAACTCAATGCTATGAAGTGGTATCACTTCAACTCCGAAAACCGTGACCCCGATGATATGCCTTTAGGCACTCCGAAAAAAGGTGATATTGAATCCACAACTATCGGGCTTGAACTTGAAGAGGTTCACTATAATGCACCGAGTTTTTGGACTTTTAGGGTACTTGTTGAGCGTTGCTTTAACGTTGTTGCTGAAGATGACGGCACAGTTGATGCCGAATTTCCGACCGACAAGATGGAAGGTGCAAACAAGGCAAGCAAGATGCTCAAAAAGTTGCAAAAATACGGCTTTGTAAGTTTTCTTGACCACAATTCGGTAGGTGCTCATATTCACGTTTATTGTTCTTGTGTGCCGACAATCCGCAATTGGTACAATACACTTTTTGTTCCGCTTTGTGAATACATCCAAAGTCACGATGATACGTGGATAAAGGAAAAGTTTGGCAGAACGTTCGGCTCTTATCGGAATCCGATAAACAATCACACCGATGCGGTTAGTCATTCAAACTTCGTAAATACTCAGCATAACCACACATTAGAGTTTAGATTGCCGAGAATCCACACGGCAGAGCAATATTTGAACGTGGTTTACTTTTGGAGGGAATCGGTAGCATACCTTAATTCAATCGAATGGATTGAAAACAATGGATGCAACCGTGACAATCGCAAAATACAGGCGGTCAACGTATCTGAAAACCTTGTGAAAATCGCAAGGAAATACTTCGGGGCTTAAAGCCCCGAAACCCTTCGGGGTTTAAAAATCAAAAACGAAAATCAAAATCAGAAAACAATGGAGGATTTAAAAATGGAAAGATTTATATTTCACCCTAATTTTATTGCTATGGAACGAATCGACGGTATTCCGTACGTGACAATGAAACTTGAACACGATTCCGAATGTTATCGGTATGGAATCTTTAAAATCAAAAACGAAAATTACGAACGTATCACACGATGTGATACTAAAGCGCAGGCTCGTAATTATCTTAAACAACTTCGTATGGATTTAAGAGATGAACGTGTTCGGCAGGAACGTGAATCAAGGATTAAAAAAGGAATCTATAACGGCACTTGCTCAAATGAAAAAATAATCCTTGAAGCGTATCTCGAAAGCATAGATGTTATTTAAAAACAAAAAATGAAAAGAGGGATTGAAAAATCCCTCTTTTTTTTATGCCCTTTTTTATCCAAAAATATTATAATATTTTTTTTATTTATTTTTAAATTTTAAAAACGAAAACCGAAATCCCAAAAGGGTTGGTGGTGGGGAACTTGGTGGGAAACCGACCCAAACCGACCTAAACCTAAAAATAAAAATCGAGTCTGCGCCCTTAGTTATAGTGCATCGGAACGCTTGCGCTAACCGACACCGATAGTACAGGACGTATGACATCAGTAAAGAGTAATCATAGTAAAATGAAAATTGATATTACGATACCAATCGTAGTATCAACTGTATATTAGTTAGATACCGTCATATATATTATATCTATGTACATATATACAATCGAAATCAGAAATCAAAATCGAGAATCAAATTTGGTATGCGCCCGCTGCCGTGGTTTGCTTATTATTTGGCTCATATTTAAGTTTTACATACATAGATATATAAATCTACTAATCAAGAATTAAAATCGAAATTTGATACCTTTAAATGAATTTTAGATATATATATGTAATGGGTAAATCCAAAATCAAAAACAAGAACCGAACGCAAGTTCGTAACGAAAAATATTATAATATTTTTAAATCTAAAAACCAAAATCGCAAACGCAACTGCCGTCAGACGACCTGCTTTAGTACGGATAAATATTATAATATTTATATATAAATTTGTAAATCAAAAATTAAAAACTTAAAATATATTATAATATTTATATAGATATTATAATACCCGAACAGGTATATACTACCAACATCACAAATATTTATATGTTAACATATCTATTTTAGTACCATTTATATATAAAATTTGCTCCTATTGATGAAAGATAATATTTATATAGATATTATGTAAATGAAACCGAGTTTCAATTTTAATTTTGAAAATCAATTTTGGTTGCCGCCACGAAAACAAAAATGAAAATTGAAAATATTATAATATTTTTATATATATATTTAGCAGTTCCAATCCGAAAATAAAAAATGTAAATTAAAAATATTATAATATTTATACATTCATATATAAAAATTAAAAATAGAAAATATGAATCAAAAATTATTATAATATTTATAAACAAATCTATAAATAAAAATCTAAAATTAAAAAATAAAAAACAGAAAACAAAGAATGTTTTCTGTTTTTAAAAACTGTTTTTATTTTTATTTTTTAATTCTAAAAACCTATTTCAACCTCATCGACATAACCGATAATCTTATAATCAATTAACTCATCATCTTTGATATTGTCGATTGTATTGTTAGTATAAAATTTAACCTGTACATTTGCATTAACGGGAATAATTTCATCTGAATAAAAATCATATTGATTTCCACGGTGGTCTTTAAAAGTGCTAATCCCATTATGTTGTGTAACTGTTCCTGTTTTAGTGTAGTGTGTTTCATTATAAGAAACGAAATATAACAAACCTACGACTATTACTGTTGCAAAAATTCCTTTTACTATTGATTTAACCATAGTACCTACCTCCTTTATTTAT
>JBGVOY010000114.1:0-2520 GCA_045126755.1 Alphaproteobacteria bacterium
GAAAGTTCGGCTATCGTTACAGTTTTATCTTTATCACACGGAAAGGTTTCTGGTTTTATCAAAGGAGCTTTGAGCAAAAAAAAACTGGGTGTGTATCAGCTCGGTAATCTGATTTCATTTAACGCATATTCTCGTTTGGAAGAAAATTTACCTCAATTTTTGGGAGTGGAGCTTGTAAAATCAAACGCGGTTAATTTTTTTAACAGTGAGCAAAAACTAAATATTTTAACATCTTTTTGCGAATTGATGAATACTTGCGTTGCCGAACACGAAAGTTTGGAAGAATTAAACTTTTATATTAAAGACTTTTTTGAGGCTGAAACAGATTTTAATATGTTGGTAAAATATTCTTTTTTAGAATATCATCTTTTAGATTTTTTGGGTGTAGGGCTTGATTTATCCGAATGTGCCGCAACCGGTATAAAAGAAAATTTGGAATTTGTATCACCTAAAAGTTCAAAAGCCGTATGTTATGAAGCAGGTCTTCCGTATAAGGATAAACTGTTCAGATTTCCGCATTATATTGTGGATAAAAATTATGATGTAACCTTCTCGGAAGTGGCGGATTTGCTCAAAATGACCGAATTTTTCCTATCTAAAAATTTTTATTTGACGAACAACTTGAAATTTCCGAATAATCGTGCTAATTTGCTTAATATTTTGAACTTACGGAAAGAATAAAAAATAAAATGGCTCAATCAGAAGAAAAAATTAAAGAAGTATACTTAAAGGAAGAATTAAGTAAAAGATACCTTTCTTATGCTATGTCGACTATCGTATCCCGTTCTTTGCCGGATGTCAGAGACGGATTAAAGCCAGTTCACAGAAGGCTTTTATTTGCGATGCGTCAGCTTCATTTAGATCCTAAAAACGGCTATAAAAAATGCGCTCGTGTAGTAGGTGACGTAATCGGTAAATATCATCCCCACGGCGATAGTGCGGTTTATGGCGCAATGGTTCGTTTGGCACAAGATTTTTCAGTCAGGTATCCTCTTGTTGACGGGCAGGGTAACTTTGGTAATATTGATGGTGATGGTGCCGCTGCCATGCGTTATACCGAGGCCAGACTTACCGAATTTGCAATGGCCTTAATGGAAGGCTTAAATGAAAATGCGGTTGACTTTGTCGATACATACGACGGTGAAGAACAAGAACCTGTGGTTATGCCGTCTATGGTTCCGAATTTGCTGTGTAACGGTTCGTCGGGTATTGCGGTCGGTATGGCAACAAATATTCCTCCGCACAATTTGAGCGAAGTATGCGATGCGCTTTTGTATATGATTGAAAAACCTGATTGCGATAATGAATCTTTGGTTCGTAAACTTAAAGGACCTGATTTTCCGACAGGAGGTATCATTGTTGATGAATTTTCTTCTATTGTTGATACCTATAAGCAAGGAAAAGGAAGTTTCAGAATTAGAGCAAAATGGGAAAAAGAAGAACTTTCTCACGGACAATACCAGATTGTGGTAACTCAAATTCCGTATCAGGTTGTTAAATCTAAACTTATTGAAAAAATTGCTCAACTTTTAAATGAAAAGAAAGTTCCTCTTTTGGCAGATGTAAGAGATGAATCTGCTCAAGATGTTCGTATTGTTTTAGAACCGAAAAATCGTTCGGTTGATGCTACAATGTTGATGGAGCATTTGTTTAAACAAACAGAATTGGAAGCAAAATTTAATATGAATATGAATGTGCTTGATTCTGACGGTGTTCCGAGAGTGATGAGCATATATGAAGTTTTGCGCGAATTTTTAAATCATCGTCATATTGTGCTTAAACGCAGAGCGCAGTATCGTTTAGATAAAATTTTAGCTCGTCTTGAAATTTTATCCGGTTATTTGATTGCTTATTTGAATTTAGATGAAATTATTCGCATAATCAGAGAAGAAGACGATGCAAAATCGGTTATGATGCAAAAATTTAATTTAAGCGATAATCAGGCTGAAGCAATCTTAAATATGAAGTTGAGAAGTTTGCGTAAATTGGAAGAAACTGAAATAAGAGCAGAATTTGATGAATTAAGTTCATTAAAAACAGAGCTTGAAGAACTTCTGTCAGATGAAACAAAACGTTGGAACGCTTTAGCTGATGAAATCAGAAAAATTAAAGACAAATTTGGTAAAAAGACGGCCTTAGGTCGTAGAAGAACCGAGTTTGCAACAGCGCCTGCCGATGTAGAAATCACTATTGAGGCATTGGTTGAAAAAGAACCTATTACGGTTATCTTGTCGCAAAAAGGTTGGATTAGAGCAATTAAAGGTTATGCAAACTTATCTGAAGAATTTAAGTTCAAGGATGATGACAGTTTGCGTATGGCAATCCATGCTCAAACGACGGATAAAATAATTTTACTTGATACATCGGGTAAGTTTTTCACGATTCAAGCAAGTGATATTCCAAGTGGTAGAGGTTTTGGACAGCCGTTGCGACTTATGGTCGATTTAAGCAATAATGACAATATTTGCTCAATGTTTGTTTTTGTGCCGAACCAAAAATATGTTATTGCATCAAATACCG
>JBGVOY010000115.1:0-6346 GCA_045126755.1 Alphaproteobacteria bacterium
CCACTATCGGCAGCGATTACATAAATCAAACCGAAAAGAAAAATATTTTATTTAAAGGTATTAAAGCACTATCCGAAACAGATAATCTGGTCAGATTTAAAAAAACAAATGATAAATTATTTTTCTATTACAACAAAAAAATGTTACAATCTTACGTGTTGCCGCAAGAAGCTGATACGGTAAATACTTGGGCAGATTTTACCAAACAAATTATTGAAAAAGCCATAAGCGTTTCTCCTAAGGTAGAAATTATTGACTTTGAAATGCCTGACAGATTTGCTCAATCGGTTTTTAAAGGTTTGGACGGATACTCTCATTATTACAGCGCTTTTTCCGATGAAGCTGATAAGCCTCATATAATTAAAAGAAATTATGCTTCCAGAATTGTCGATAATGACATATTACTGATAAAGATTTTAACTTTCAAAAAAGATGTTCATAAACAAGTTTTATCAAACGTTGAAGAATGTTCAAAATGCAAAGCGCTTATTCTGGATTTGCGAGGAAATCACGGCGGTCTGCTAGATGAAGCAATAAAAATTACAGATTTATTTTTAGATGAGGGAATTGTTACTTATACACTATCAAAAGACGGTTTATCGCCAAAATTTTATACCGCCAAATCCGGCGATGTGTTTGCAAATAAACCTATTGTCATACTTATTGACGGATACAGCGCATCAGCATCTGAGGTCTTAGCAGGAGCAATGAGCGAACAAAACAGAGCAACATTGATGGGAACAAAATCTTACGGTAAAGGAACCGTTCAAGAAGTTGCAAAAAACAATACGGGAAGTTCTATGGCATTGACTACTTCATTTTTTTACACTCCGGGAGGTAACATCATAGATAAAAAAGGGTTAACTCCGGCAATTTGCACCGGCGAATTAAAATCTGGTTTTGTTATAACCGACGGTTCGTGTAACAAAGAAGACCGTTTTACCAATGAAGCAGATGTCGAATTTGCCGTAAAATTTATAAACGGAAAACTTTAGTTTTTATCAATGAAAATATCTTTTTGTATCTCTAAGAAATTCAAAAAACTTATTATAATGAAATAATTTACAAACGCAAAAACTACTTCTCCCGACGCATTGTATAATTCTGCCGGTAAACTTCCTTTTTGGTAAAATGTTCCGAGAACAGAAATTAAAATTACAAGATCTACCATAAAAATAAGCGCACAAGAAACTACAATTTTCATTGTTTGACCGTTTGTTGCTTTCCACACGGATTTAAATTGTTTCCAATTTCCGCCGGATAAAAAAACCGGAAATAAACTATAAAAACGCATCAAAATAAAAGGCATCAAAAAACCTACGGATACAACCGTAAAAAACATCAACTCTTTTTGCCATACAGGATTTGGAACTCTAAAAAATAATATTAAAGAAGATATAAGCGGTGTTGAGTTAAAAACTATAAAAGCACATATAAATCCGAAAATTTTTAAAAAATCAATTATTCTGCTCTTAAAATAATTTTTATCTATGCTTACTTTTTTAAATACACTGTTATACCAAACATCAATACATACGGATATTGCCAATATTTTAATTATGAAATAAGGAAAAAACAGAAAAAAAGCATCCGGACAATACATATTTTTCGCCAGTGATTTATTAAAAAAACACATATATTTTTGACCGAATAAATACGATATTAAAAGCATAAAAACAGCAAAAAAACTTCCTTGCACAAAAAAAGTTTTAAAATTATCGGATATAATCCAATAAGGCTTAATAAAAGTTCTTATAATCGAATATTTTTTCTTATTTTCATCACTCATTTTATATCTCCTTAACAGATAAGACTCCGGAAACAGACCTTATTTTTCCAATAATATCAACATCGGTAAAAGCATATCCTTCGCCTAGCTCTATTCTTACATCCCAATCCTTTAATTCGGGGATTATATATATTTTATTTGTTCCTCTTTTATCGTTTTTCAATAAATCTTTTATCCCGACAACCGCCGAAACATCTGTTAAGGTAATAATTAAACCTTTTGCTTGCTCGGCAATAGCTTCATCAAGTTTTTTAACAGAGTTTATCATCATACGGGGAGATGCGTCTTCTGTTTGCTTATCGATGGTAATTTTGACCAATAACGGCACTTGTTCTTCAATGATACTTTCGTATTTCGTTATACCTTCAGAGAATAAAAACGCCTCAAAAGACGCCGTTGCATCAGACAAGCCTACAAAAGCATACTTATTTCCGCTTTTACTCAGTCTTTTTTGATAACTTTCAACACAAACTGCAATATTTGCTTTAATATTATCGCCGGTTTTTATGTTTCCGATTATATCAGCACAATTTCTTACTCCCAATTTTGTAACACTTTCTTTATACATATCAAGCGGATGTGCCGATAAATAAAAACCTATTGCCGAAGCCTCGTATCTTAATCTTTCCAACTGAGGCCAATCGGGAATTTGCGCTAATTTTATTTTTGCTACCAATTCTTGCGCACCAAACAAAGATGTTTGTTCGCTGTTTTTAAGCTCTGTTGCCGAATATATATTTTTTAAAATCAAGTCAATATTATGAAACAACATTGCCCTATTATTATCTAAACCGTCAAACGCACCTGACTTTATAAGCTGTTCTAACTGTTTTCTGTTTATGTCCTTAAAATCTATTCTGTGGCAAAAATCAGAAATATCTTTAAATTTGCCGTTTTTTTCACGTTCACTGACGATACTTGCCATCGCCGCCGCACTAACACCTTTTATTGCGCCTAAAGCATATCTGATTTTTCCGCCATCTTCTACTTTAAACTCTGCTTCCGACTTATTTATATCAGGCGGCAATATTTCTATACCTGATGCTTTGCATTCTGATGTGAAAAACGTTAGTTTATCAACATTTGTTATATCTAAATCCATTACAGCACACATAAATTCTACGGGATAATGTGCTTTCAAATATGCCGTTTGATACGATATTAAAGAATATGCCGCTGCATGAGATTTATTGAAGCCGTATGAAGCAAATTTTTCCATTTGATCAAATATGCTTTTTGCAATATCTTCTTCTATTCCGTTAGCTATTGCCCCTTTAGTAAACTTTTCACGTTGCTTCGGAATTTCATCACGAAGTTTTTTACCCATAACTTTACGAAGTTTATCTGCCTCACCCATTGTATAACCGCCCAGTGAACGAGCAATATTCATAACCTGCTCCTGATAAACCATAATACCGTATGTTTCATCCAAAATAGGTGCTAAACTTGGGTGTAAATATGTAATTTCTTCTTCGCCGTGTTTTCTTTTAATGTATGTCGGAATATTATCCATAGGTCCCGGACGATACAATGAAACAATAGCTATCAAATCTTCAAATCGGTCCGGTTTTATTTGTTTGTGAACATCTTTCATACCCGCAGATTCAAACTGAAAAACAGCAGTAGTTTCTCCCCTTTGCATCATTTCATAAGTTTCTTTATCATCAAGCGGAACAGAATCTATATCCAACTCTATGTTACGAACCTTTTTAATCCAATCTACGGCTTTTTTAATAACGGTTAGTGTTTTTAAGCCCAAAAAGTCAAATTTAATAAGTCCCGTTTCTTCCACATATTTCATATCATACTGAGTAACAGGCATTTCAGCTCGCGGATCTTTATATAAAGGAACCAGATTTTCCAATGCTCTGTCGCCGATAACTACGCCGGCAGCATGAACTCCGGAGTGGCGATACAACCCCTCTAATTTCATAGCTATATCGAATAACTTATTAACTTGCGGATCATTTGCTCTTAATTGTTCAAGCTCGGGAACCATTTCTAATGCTTGTGCCAGTGTTACATTTTTACCCTGAACCGGAGGAGGTATCATCTTAGATATTTTATCTGCCTGAGTATATGGCATCTGCAAAACACGAGCCACATCCCTGATAACCGCTTTTGACTGAAGTTTACCGTATGTAATAATTTGTGCAACTTTTTCAAACCCATATTTATTTTGTACATACTCTATTGTTTTAGCTCTGTTTTCTTGGCAAAAATCCACATCAAAGTCAGGCATATTAACACGATCCGGATTTAAAAAACGCTCAAATAACAAATCTAATTTTATAGGGTCTAAATCGGTGATTTTTAATGACCACGCAACTATCGAACCGGCACCCGAACCACGCCCCGGACCAACAGGAACACCATTGTTTTTTGACCATCTGATAAAATCAGACACAATTAAAAAATATCCGGGGAAACCCATTCGTTTAATAACACTGAGTTCATAATCTAGCCTATCAAAATATTTTTTATCTATTTCTTGTTTTTGCTCATCGGTCATACCATCAAAGTAAACATGTTTTTCCATGCGTTCTTTTAAACCGCGATATGATTCCTCGGTTATAAACTCATCTTGAGTTTTTCCGTCCGGACATTCAAAAACCGGCAATAGCGGATTTACTTTTTCAGAAAGATAATTGCAACGCTTGGCTATATTTACGGTGTTTATGACCGCTTCCGGTAAATCGTCAAACAGCTCAACCATTTCTTCTTGAGTTTTAAGTCTGTTATTTATCGAATATTTTTTACGATTATCATTGGCCACATATTCACCTTGAGCTACACAAACCAACGCATCATGAGCCTCATACATATCTGCATCAAAAAAGAAAGCCTCGTTTGTTGCAACAAGCGGAATATTATATGTATATGCCCACTCTATAAATGTATCTTCTGTCTTTTTTTCTTCCGGTGTCCCTATTCTTGATATTTCCATATACAACCGATCTGAAAATATATCTGATAATTGTTTTAATATTTCCTGTGCTTCATTTTTTCTGTTTTCTAAAATAAGTCTTCCTATCGGACCTTCAGGACCTGTCGTAAGAGCTATCAAGCCCTCGTTAAATTCTTTTAAATCAGAATATTTAAGCTGAGGTTCATCGCCGTTTTGTGTGTTATCAAGATAAAACCTTTTCATCAATTTAGAAATATTTTGATATCCGGTTTCATTCATTACAAGCAAAACTATTTTATCTCTCTCTGGTCTTTTGCCTTTTACTTTTAATAAGTCATCAGAATCGCTGTTTCTTAAATAAAATTGGCATCCTAAAATCGGTTTAATACCGTTTTCCGCTGCAAGAGATGAAAATGCCTTACCGCCGAACATATTAGCCGTATCTGTCATAGCAACAGCGGGAACATTCATTTCTTTTAACTTATTCATAAGTGCAGAAACTTTAATCGTGCCGGAAGATAAAGAATAAGCGGTATGAACTCGTAAATGAATAAATTTAGGATCTTGCATTATAACACCTTATTAACAAATATATTTTAGCAGTATAAAACATATTTGTTTTTTCTCAACATATTTTTATTTGTTATCTATGGTTATAAACAAAAACCCCGCTTACTTTTCGTTGCGGGGTTTTTTCTAGTACTCATAAACCGTATTATTATTTTTAACATACATATTTAAATATTGATTGATATTTTGTTCCATACGAACGTTAAATTCTTCAAACAGTTTTTGAACCATTTCATTCCAATATTTTTCTTTTTCTTCAATAGAAGTGTCTATCGGCATTGTGAGTTCTCTCCATGCTTCAATAGATGTTTGAGCTGAAGATTGACCGTTATCCGATGAAATTTTCAAAACAACAGACAATGTTGCACGATATTTTAAACTATCTTTATAAAAAAGCTGAGATGCTTTAATTTCTTCTTCGGTAACACTTGCTTCTTTGATTATAAATTCTGCCGTTCTGTTAGAAGAAAAATCAACAGCTTCTAACCTGTCGCTTGCCCATATACGAGCAGCTTTTTCTATTGATACCGGAAATAAGTGTTCAACATTTGGTCTTGTGAAAGATGGTGTAAATTCCGAAATAACATCAATTTTGTTTACATTCAACTCGATTGGAGCATTTGTATCAAAACGAGGTTCTGTAAAACGACGAGTTTCGGCAACTTCGCCTGAATTTGCACATGCTGTCAATAAAATAACAGCAAATAAGCTAAAAATTTTATTTAATTTATTCATTTTGCGTAATCCGTTATTGTTAAAAAAATATTTAATATTTTTCTAATACAATTTTTTATTATATGCAAGTTTTTTTAATGTTTTAAGAACTCATCTTTATCAAAAACATATTTTGTTGAACAAAAATGGCATGTCGCACAAATTTTTCCGTCTTCCGTCATATCTTCTATATCTTCTTTTTTGAATGTGCTTAAAGTTGAGAAAAGCTTATCACGACTGCATCTGCAACCAAACTCATAATTTGTTTCTTTTGTAACTTTGACATCTAACGAATGGAACAAACGATATAAAATATCTTCAGAAGAAAGATTTTCATCAAAAACTTCGTTTTCAGATAAGCTTGA
>JBGVOY010000116.1:0-5219 GCA_045126755.1 Alphaproteobacteria bacterium
ATGCACTGTTTGATGTCTACTCCATATTGGAAGGTTTAAAATATTTTGGCGACGAAGCAAAACTTTTGTTATGTGATAAATAAAATAATTTTCTATCTACCAAACAAATTATTCATATTGCAAAAATGTTTATTATGGAATAGAATACCCACAGAATTTTATAATTAGTTAAAAGGATTATGTCATGAAAAAATTTGCTCTTTTTATGCTTTCATTACTTATAATTGCAGGTATAGGTGCGGCTGCAGCCTATTTTTTAGGTAAGCAACCGGAAACGACTTATTATCCTGACGGAAAAATTAAAACCATTGCAAATCGTATGTTTTTTAAGAAAACCGGCGACTTTCATGTGTTTAACACAAATGGCGTTTTATCTGAAAAATATAATTTAATTGATGGTGTAAAAAACGGAAAAGCTTTTTTATACGGCGGGATAAAACCTATTGAAATAAACTATAATAACGGAACCTTAGTCGGTGATGTTATTATCGATAAAGCCATAGTATCTCCAAAACTTGAAGAATTAAAAGTAAGCATAAAGCAGGGCAATTTGCTTGATATTACCGTAAAAACAAAGGAAGCTTCCTTTATCGGCGAAGCTAAAATTGTTTGTCCCGAAACAGATTTTATCGGCAAATACCAAAATTATAACTTTACAAGAAATGCTGATAGTTTTAAATCTGTATTAAGCTGCTTATCCTTTTCAACCATAACCGTTGAATCTGATGAAGGCTTGTGTAAATACAGCGGTGAATACATATTCCCTAAATTTAACGCCGATACGAAGTTTGTTTGTGATAACAAAACCGAGGAAGAAACTTTCGGTCCGATTGAAAAAATAAAAGCAGAGTTTGATTATATTGTAGAAAAACAAGCTTTTATTATCAAAACATCAGATCCGTTAAATCCGCAAAATTTAGTTACTTCATCATTTAAAGGCGGAGAAAAAATTATCGAAAGCGCAATCAATTTTGCTTTATCTGATAAAAAAGAACAAAATCAAGGAAAGCTTTTAGTTGATATAATCAAAAACTTTACGATTTCGGATACCGACGTAATGGTCGGAAACAAAAAAATCTCATCTGTTCAAGGTGATTTTAATATTGTAAGCGGTTTTTCAAATCCGTATGTTATTTCATATTATACTAACGATTTAGCTACATCACAAATTAAAATAACGTCTGATGGTATAGCTGTCAGATTACGCTATCCGTTATCTAAAACACCTATGCTGGGTGTTGAAATAAAAGTAGATGATACAATAAAAGCAAAATACAATAAAGTTGTTCAAGATTTAATGAGTGAACTGTCTAAAGATATTAACATTAAACCCGAAACATTAAATACAATATTTGCACAATGGCTTAATTATGCTTGGCAATTTTCAGATGTCATAAAATCTGTTAACGGTGCATTATGGAATAATAAAGGAGAAAAAATCCTTGCTGCTTCGGCAACTGTTAAAGGCAAGATAAACTTTAATACATTTCTTGCAGATATGGCTCAAAATGTAGATATTAAAATTGTTGAATACAAAAATTCAAAACCTGTCTATATTGCTAAAGGAACAATGCTTAACGGATTTACATTAAATAACAAGCCGGAAAATTTTGATAAAATTTTAGAAACTTTACAAACGGCAGAACTTGATTACACTATCAAACAAATAGGTATTGAGTTGGAAAAAGCTTACGGTCATGTTGCAAAAGATTGGGCAAACGGCAACTATTATCCGGTTGACCCGTTGTTGTATGGCGCATACACCGGATACACAAGTGCATACAGTAAATACAATTCAAATGCAACATCTGATCAATTAGCTATGATAGTAGCAAACATAAGAACACTGTTTGCAAGTCAAGGTAGTTATGAGTCCTTAAATAATGTTAATATCATTTCGTTTGGTGCTATCCCTAACGACATGATTCAAAACGCCGAAAGCGGAATAATTATAAACAATTATCAAGGTAATGTAACCATTACTACATCCAAAGCAAGCTCTACCGACACATCTCCTAAAGCTTTTGTGATTGAGTTTGGCGGACTTCCGAAAGAAACCTGCGTATCTTTATCCAGCGCTTATTATGGAGTCGATTCCGGTTTAGTCGGTGTTGCCGCAGGTGTACAAAAAACAGCCAACGACCATCAAGTACACAGCAACATAGGAGCTATTGCTAATTTGCTTTTACTTGATGAGAGTAACGGTAATTCTTCGGAAGGATTGGCTTATGACACAAATACCAGTTTATCACCTACAAATGCTATAATTGCTTGTAGCGGAGAAAATAACAACAATGCGGTTGCATTTAAGTTCAAATAAAAAAGGAGGCTTTCAGCCTCTTTTTTTATATCATATAACCATAAAAAAATCCACAAGGTCATAAAACCGGCGGATTTTTAAGCGCAAGCATTAGCAAAGCATAATAAAAAAACTCTAAATTTCAATTATGTTCTTTCTGGCAGGTAACTCTGCAGGTAGTGTAACTCGTTGATGCTTATCCTTTTTAGCTCCTTTTGCTTCTAACTGAGCCATAGCTAAATCAAATTCTTTATTTTCACCTAAACCATTGGGATTATATTTAGAAAGAGTAATATTTTCTTTGGCAAATTGTATAAAAGCTCCATGTTTTATTACTTGACCGATAAGCTTATCAAAATGGGCTTTATCCTTAGCTTGCAAAGCCTCTACTGATGAAATCATAACAACAAATGGTTCCGGTTGAAAATTATGTTTGTTTGTATGCTTTGCAACCGAAGCCATATTTACGATTCTATCCCAATTTTTGCGTGGTGCATCAGGATTATCAATCTTTTCATCAAAACAATGATATTTCCCTGCCGGCAATGCGTCTTTACCATACGGCCATATAGAATATTTTTTATCTTTAGTTTCGGTATTATAATAAATAACAGACATCTTCCATTCCTTTTCATATAAAACATACTTAAGTTTATAACATTTACACAAAGTTTTGTCAACAAAAAAAAGGGGGCTATATTTGCCCCTACAGTTATGCGTGTTTGAAACCGAAACGCCAACCTAAACCGATACGTATTGCCAACTGATTATATTTTTCATAAAATTTTCCGCCGCCGGAAACCAAAACATAACCAACTTCTGTATTAAGGAAAAGGTTTTTATAAAGCGTTACATCAACACCTAATTTAATTTTTCCCTGAATATCTCGAACAGCAAAAGAGTCTTCATCTCCCTGATAATACGGAGCGCCTACTTTTGTAATATTCGGCCATGTTGTTGCGCCTATTAACGCATACCCTTTGACTTTATCATTATCATAATGATTTAATGTGTCTGCTTTATTACAGACGATTTTTTTGATTATAGGAAAATACTTATTTGATAGGCTGCATTATACATAAAAAACGAAAAAATCAAGTATGTTATTTTTTTATTTTTTACATAAAAAAACTCTCTTTGATTTTCACCAAAGAGAGTAAAAATTCAAGCAATAAAGAAATTACTTCAATTCAACTTTAGCACCAGCGGCTTCAAGTTTAGCTTTAATTTCTTCAGCTTCAGCTTTTGTAGCGCCTTCTTTAACAGTTTTAGGAGCACCATCAACTAAATCTTTAGCTTCTTTCAAACCTAAAGCTGTAATAGCTCTGATTTCTTTAATAACGTTGATTTTGTTTGCACCTGCATCAGCCAAGATAACATCAAATTCATCTTTTTCTTCTGCAGCAGGAGCAGCAGCACCACCGGCAGCAACTGCAACAGCAGCAGCGGCTGAAACGCCCCATTTTTCTTCTAACATTTTTGACAAGTCAGCAGCTTCCATAACTGTCAAAGCTGATAATTCATCTACTAATTTGGCTAAATCTGCCATCTTTTTTCTCCAAATAAATTAAAATTAAATTCTATTATATTACTAAAAAACCTAAGCAGCTTCTTTTTCGCTGTATGCTTTGGTAACTCTTGCCAACTGAGCAGCAGGAGCTTGAAGCAAGCCAATAAGTTTGGCACGTAATTCGTCCATAGACGGAATAGAAGCCAAACGATTGATTTCATCAACGGTAAGAACACCTGTTCCCATAGCACCGCCGATAACAACCAATTTTTCATTGTTTTTTGCGAATTCAACACAAGCTTTACAAGCTGAAATCGGATCATTAGCGAACGCAATAGCGGTAGGTCCGTTAAATAATTCGGTTAAGCCTTCAAACTTTGTGCCTTTAAGAGCCAGTTTAGCAATCCGGTTTTTAGTAACTCTAAACCCAGCACCAGCTTTACGAATATTGTCACGCAATTCTGAAACTTCAGCTACGGTTAATCCTTTGTAATGAGAAACCACAACCAATTCAGAAGAGTTAAACAACTCGTTCAAGTCGCTGAGTAATTGTTTCTTTTCTTCGCGGTTCACTTATTGTCTCCAATTAAGATATCATTATCGCTAATGACACCACTTTAATACAACCATATCAAGAGCGATGCTCTTAAAATGGCAACCTAAAAACTGTCCGGATGGGAGAAAAAATTGATTATATAAATCTCACTTACTCCGTCTGTGTAGGCAATTAAGGTAAATCAGCATAACTAAAAGACCACCTACAGTCTTGGACAGGAGTGAACATTTACTAAAAAATATTCACGTTGCCCATTGTCTATAGTAAAAAACTTTTACTGTCAAGACTTTTTTAAATTTTTTTATAAAAACGCTTGACAAAAAACATTTTTTGCCACAATATATAGTCTATATATTAGTTCACGGGAGGAAAAATGGAAGATATAATCAATGAAGAACTGTTAGAAGACGGAACAAAAAAAATCAGCATTTATTCAGGTTACAATCACGAGCTGATAAAATATTATCATGTCAATGATAAAGGTCAAAAGCATGGTATAGAATTTGATCCTAAAGGCGATATTGAGACAACAATATTATGGGAAAATGGGGAGATGGTCGGAAAACCGATAAGATATAAAGTAACCCCCGATGGTGAAAAATTACGCATAGTAGACCACCTTAGCGAATTAGAGGACAATCAAACACACAAAGTACTTTTATCAGATGACTTTCATGAACTTAAAGGTACTCCTTTGGAAAAAGTACTAACTAACGCTGACAACAATGAGTTTTTTTTCGGAACACGTTGCTTATTTACTGAACCTATAGAAGTAACAATGAAAGATAATCAATTACAACATGCAAAAATTGTCCATACTTCCTATCCGGAAACCAGACGTTATATATATATAG
>JBGVOY010000117.1:0-2677 GCA_045126755.1 Alphaproteobacteria bacterium
ATGAAAAAAAGTTTTTTATTTACCTTATTGACAGTTACCGCTATTACGGCAAATACCCAAGCAGCCAACATTTTCGATGCAATGGGTAATGCTTATTCTAATAATCCGTCGTTGCAGGCAGGTCGAGCTTATTTAAGATCGGTTGATGAAAATGTGGCTATTGCAAAGTCAGGATTTCGTCCGAATATAGCAATTCAAGGATCGTATACCGATTCGCATATTCATCATGAGTTGCAAGATATGGATACAGGTTATGATGAATCTGTGTCCGCAGTTGCTAAACAATCTGTTTTTAGCGGTTTTTCGACGTATAATAGTGTGAAGGCGGCAAAAGAAGGAGTAAAAGCAGAACAAAATAATCTTTCTAATATTGAACAGCAAATTTTGCTGGAAGCTTCAACAGCTTATTTGAATGTGTTAAGAGATGAATCAATCGTCGAATTGCAAAAAAATAATGAAAAACTTTTGAAAAAACGTTTAGATGAAACTAAAGAACGTTTTAATGTCGGTGAAGTTACCAGAACGGACGTTTCACAGGCTCAAGCTCGTCACTCTCAGGCAATATCAGATTTAATTGCAGCTGAAGGTAATCTGGCAGCATCTAAAGCTGTTTATGTTCAAATTGTAGGTTCAGAGCCAAAGGATATGTCTGAACCTGAAGAATTATCATCTGTTTTTCCTGCAACCGTTGATGAGGCATTTGCTTCGGCGAATGCAAACAACTATACCGTAAAAGCAGCAAAAAGCGCATTAAAGGCTAAAGGGTATGCGGTAAATGCCAATGCAGGTGCTTTGTTGCCGCAGGTTAATTTTGAGGCCAGAGCAACAAGAGGACAGACATACGCCCCACAAACAAAAGACCCCGAAACAAATAGTTATGCATGGGGAGTTAATGTAACGCTTCCGCTTTACAACTCGGGCGAAACAAGAGCAAAACTTCGTCAAAGTAAGTATCAAAAGTGGCAGGCTCAAGAAAATTTATTGGAAGCTCAAAGAGCAATGGTTTCATCAGTTAGCAGTAACTGGGAATATTTGGTTGCAAACAGAGCTCGCATTCAATCTGTTAAAGATCAGATAAAAGCTTATGAGATTGCTTTAGACGGTGTTCAGCAAGAAGAGGCTTTAGGTAACAGAACCGTTCTTGATGTTTTAGACGCATATCAGGCTTTGTTAAATTCTAAAGTTGAAGAGGTTAGGGCTCGCCGTGATTACTATGTTTCAGGTATGCAGCTTTTGATGTCTATGGGTAAATTAACGGCAAAAGATTTGAAGTTGGGCGTCGAAGTTTATGATGCTAAGAAGCATTCAAAAGATACGGCAGGTAAATGGTTATCTTTATCTGTTGAAAAATAAAAAATATATGCTATGATAAGCAGAAATTGATATTCGTAAAGGTAAAATATGGCAAAAAACGAAGAAGAATTGTCAATAGATGAGATACTCGCATCAATCAGAAGTATCTTGTGGGAAAAGGAGGTGGAAAAAAACGCCTCCCGTTCTTGCATTCGTGATTATGCTAAAGAGCGAGAAGGGGATGTATATGTCTTAACTCCTCAGATGCTTGCAAAAGGTTGGGATGTTCCTTATGAATATGCTAATTGGGATTTTAATGACGTGGCAGCCAGAATATTGCATAAATATGCTGAGGTTTTTGCTATGGAAGAAGCTAATGATATTAAAGAAAATGTCCGAGTGATGGTAAAGAAAGATAACTAAAAAGTGCTCCTGCCTTTTTATCTTTCTTGAAAATATTTTAGCGGCCCTTTTACATAAGGGTTTTTGTGTTTATTTATGAAACAGGAAAAAAACTATGTTAGAAAAAAATTATAATCCGAAAGATTTTGAAGAACAGATTTATAAAAATTGGGAAGAAAACGGCGATTTTACGCCTGATATGAGAAAAGACAGCGAAGCTTTTTCTATTGTAATTCCACCACCGAATGTTACCGGCTATTTACATATGGGCCACGCTCTTGACAACACATTGCAAGATATATTAATTCGTTACAACCGCATGAACGGAAAAAAGGTTTTATGGCAACCGGGAACTGACCATGCCGGAATTGCAACACAAATGGTTGTTGAACGCAATCTGGCTAAAGATGGTATATCTCGTCACGATTTAGGACGTGAAAAATTTATTGAAACAGTATGGAACTGGAAAGCTCATTCCGGCGGTACCATCTGCAAACAATTAAGAAGACTTGGAGCTTCTTGCGATTGGAGCAGAGAACGCTTTACAATGGACGAAGGTTTAAGCCGTGCCGTACTTAAAATTTTTGTTTCACTTTATAAAGACGGCCTTATTTACAAAGCTAAAAGACTCGTTAACTGGGATCCAAAACTCTTAACAGCCGTATCCGATTTGGAAGTTATTCAAAAAGAAACTCTAGGCAAAATGTATTACTATAAATACCCGATTGAAGGACAAGACGGCGAATATATTCACATTGCCACAACTCGTCCTGAAACAATGTTTGGAGATACTGCCGTTGCCGTTTCCAAAGAAAACGAAAAATTAAAACATCTTATCGGTAAAAACTGTATCTTACCGATTATAAACAAAGTTATTCCTATTGTAGCAGACGAACATGCCGATCCCGAAAAAGGCACAGGTGCCGTAAAAATCACCCCAGCACACGACTTTAATGACTTTGAGGTAGGAAAACGTCACAAC
>JBGVOY010000118.1:0-2583 GCA_045126755.1 Alphaproteobacteria bacterium
AATCCTGCGTTTGACATCAATGATTTTGATTTCAAAGAAGTTAAGGATGTTAATATCAAAGACACCTTGCCGATGTAAACAAGCAGGCTGAGGATATGTTTTTTCGGCTCGTAAAACAGATGGCGGAGCGTGAGGGCGTAACGGAAAAACTCAAAGCAGACAATCAAATGGAGTGGGTTGCTCGGATGAATAACGTCCGTAGCAGAGCTACCGAAATCGTAAATCACGATATAATTTATAACTAACCGAAGCACGGCGGCAGGGAGAAATCCTTGCCGCTAATTTTTTTGAAATTTTTTGAAAAAATGAAAAAATAAAAATAAATTTGTGTGTCACCTTTTATATTGCCCGTGCATCTATATATCAGAACAGCGAAATGATGGTATGGTTATGGTATTCAGTAGTTTACAATTTATCTTTATATTTATGCCGATATTCTTCGGGTGCTACTATATTGTACCTGATAAATTAAAGAATTCTATATTATTTATTGGAAGTTTGTGTTTTTACTTTGTGGGCACGATCCATAACCCCGAACATTTTATAGTGTTTATACTAAGTATTATTGCGGATTTTGTGGTTGGTGTATGGATTGAAAAATTTTCGGCACACAAGAAGGTATTATTGACCATAGGCATAAGTTTACACTTAATCAGTCTGGCCGCATTTAAGTATTCTGGTTTTGTAATAAACGAAATTGGTCGGCTCAATCCGAGTTTTAACTTTACGGCAGATATTGTATTGCCTATTGGCATTTCTTTTTACACCTTTCAAGGAATTTCATATATTGTTGATGTTTACCGAGGAACTACAAAGGCACAACAAAGTTTGCTTAAATATACGATATATATTTCAATGTTCGAACAGCTCATTGCCGGTCCGATTGTTACTTACGGTCAAGTGGAAAAAGAACTGTATAAGCGGCAAATCAAAACATCATCTGTGCTGAGAGGTATCGGCATATTTATTTTCGGATTAGGATTAAAAGTGCTACTTGCTAATCCTATCGGAAAACTGTGGTCGCAGACTTGTGCGATTGGGTTTGAAAGCATATCTACACCGCTTGCGTGGATGGCGATAATAGCATTTTCTTTTCAAATATATTTTGATTTTTTCGGTTACTCCCTGATGGCTATAGGTCTTGGAAAAATGCTCGGATTCAAGCTACCGAAAAACTTTGACCACCCATATACAAGCCTTACAATGACAGAATTTTGGCGGCGGTGGCATATAACACTTGGGGCTTGGTTTAGAGAGTATGTATATATCCCTCTTGGCGGAAATCGCAACGGCAAAATTGCTACTGTCAGAAATCTGCTTATCGTATGGTTGCTTACGGGGTTGTGGCACGGTGCAGGATATAATTTCGTTTTATGGGGAACAGTTCTGTTCATTATCATAATGCTTGAAAAATTCTTTATAGGAAAATATCTTAATAAAATGCCTGTCATTGCCCACCTTTATATGTTCATATTGATCCCGATTACTTGGGCAATATTCGCTATTGATGATATAGGGCAGCTTTGGGTGTTTTTTACTCGGTTGTTCCCGTTTTTCGGTCAAGGCGTATGGTCGATATTTAGGTATGACTACCTAAAATACTTAAACTTATTTTATCCGTTTTTTATCGCAGGTATATTGTTCTCGACAAGATTGCCGTTTCGTATTTTGAAACGAATTAAAAGCCGTGTTGTTATATGCCTGCTGTTATCGGTGATTTTCTGTGCAAGTGTATATTGTATGTACCGTGGCTTTGATGATCCGTTTTTATATTTTAGATTTTGAGAGGTAAAGAAAATGAAAAAGTCAAATTTAGTTACTCTTTTGTCCTTATGTTTTTTAGTTGTTGCTGTTATACTGTTTATGTTTTTTTGGAAAACCCCATCTTCAAGCTCCGGCACAGAAACCGACAACAATTCGGTAACGCAAAACGATATTATATTGACTCCCAAAGACACCTTAGAAGATACAAACTCTACGCAAACAGAGGGTGGTTACGAAGCGAGTACATCTATAACAGAAACATCAACGACGGAAAATATAACAACGCAACCAAACAGCGATATTTCTATGGATGATGCTCTGTTCATCGGTGATTCAAGGACAGTGGGACTTATGGAGTATGCAGGTATCGACGGAGCAGACTATTTTTGCACGGTGGGAATGAGTGTTTACAACATTCATAAAAAGCCTGTTTCTGTTCCCAATGTCGGCAAGGTGACTTTGACGGAGTTGCTGAATAGCAAAAAGTATGGTAAAATATATATAATGCTCGGCATCAATGAAGTGGGATACAAATTTAGCAACACCATCGAAAAATACAGTGAGTTGATTGAATTTGTTAAAAGCAAACATTCCGATGCTGTTATTTTCATACAAGCAAATCTGCACGTTACGAAAAGTCGTTCGGATAGCGATAAGGTGGTAAACAATACTGCTATTAACGGGTTAAATGCAGAATTGGCAAAACTCGCTGACGGAAAAAGCAAATTTTATCTTGATGCCAATATTCTGTTCGATGATAAAACAGGCGGACTATCTTCCGACAAATCGGAGGACAGCACACATCTTTATGCTAAATAT
>JBGVOY010000119.1:0-2209 GCA_045126755.1 Alphaproteobacteria bacterium
TTTTTTTACCGTTTGGCTTTTATTTTGCGTATTTTTGTTCTATTTTGTCATTTTTTTGGCTTAAATGCGTGGTTTTTGGGAAGTTTTCTACTTGACGAGGAAAATGTTTTCACATATAATAATTCAGTAATGTATTTACGTGTGTATATACGGCTATCAATTCATTTTCATAGAATTTGATAAAAATTCTGGTGGATAAGGAGGGAATACTTAATGAAACGTACTTTTCAACCTAACAATCTTAGAAGAAAAAGAACCCATGGTTTCAGAGAAAGAATGAAAACTTTGGGCGGTCGTCAAGTTCTCAAAAGAAGACGTGCTAGAGGCAGAAAGAAATTGTCTGCATAACATTATAAAATAGGCCGCGCAAGTGGCCTATTTTTTCAATGCGCAGGTATTTAATTTATGCAGAAAAAGCTTTATTCATTCAAAAAGATTAATCGTTTAAAATCAAAAAAGAGTTTTCAAGTTGTGTATAATAAGGGACGTTCCGTTGTTGACGGTATGTCTGTTTTTTACATTTTGACTGAACAACAAGATGATGTAAAAATCGGTATGGCCGTTGGCAAGAAATTAGGATGTGCCGTTGTACGCAATCGTATGAAGCGTCTTATGCGCGAAGTTTTCCGAATGCATAAGATGAGGCTTAAAAAAGGATATCATATTGTTTGGGTGGCCCGCCGCAAATTGGCGAAGGCTGATTTAAAGACTTATGAGCGTGTTTTTTTAAGACTTGCTAAGAGAGCAGCACTGTTACAAGAGTAAGGATGTAAATAAAATGGCAAAAATTCTGATTCTCTTCGTCAGATTTTATCAGTTATTTATTTCACCGATGTTTGGTCCAAGCTGTAGGTTTTATCCTACTTGTTCAGCTTATGCAATAGAAGCATTGCAAAAGAAAGGTGCTTTAAAAGGTACTTGGCTAACAATAAAACGCTTGTTAAAATGTCATCCTTTTCATCCCGGTGGCTATGATCCTGTTGAATAAGATAGGTTCAAATTGCAAGAGACAGTTACATTCTTTGTAAGGAGTATTAATATATGGACTTCCTCAGCAATCTCGTTCAACAAGCGCTTACTTTTATGTATGGCGTTACTGAAACTTTGGGTATGCCCAGCTATGGTATTGCAATTATCCTGATGACCGTTATCATCAAAATTGCTTTGTACCCCATTACTAAAAAACAAATCGAATCTATGAAGGCTATGAATAAAATTCAGCCGAAAATGAAAGAAATCCAAGCTAAGTACAAAGACGATAAACAACGTTTGAACTTGGAATTGGCTAACCTTTATAAAACTGAAGGCGTTAACCCATTGTCCGGTTGCTTGCCTTTGATTATCCAAATGCCGATTATGATTGGTATCTTCTACGGTATCCGTGACTTCCAATATGTTGGTCCTTCCAACTTCTTGTGGATGGAAAGCATTTCCAATCCGGATCCCTGGTATATTTTACCGGTTCTTTCCGCATTGACTACTTTTATTCAATCCAAACAAACCATGCCTGAAGGTGGCGGTGCACAAGGCAAAATGATGCTCTACTTCATGCCCTTGTTCATTGGTTACATCAGCTTCACTTTCCCGGCTGGCCTTGTTATTTACTGGGTTGTAATGAACATTATGCAAATTGCACAGCAAGCTGTTATGAACAAAGCTGCTGAGTCTAAATAAAAAATTTAGGAGTTGTTATGATGGCTTTTGTAGAAAAGACTGCAAAAACTGTTGAAGAAGCTGTTGCCGCTGCTCTGAAAGAATTAAACATTACTGCTGAAGAAGCTGTAATCGAAGTTCTCGAAGAAGGCAAAAAAGGTTTCTTTGGCATGTTCAGTAAAGATGCTAAAGTTCGTGTTACTGCTAAAGAAGTTGTTGTAGAAGAAACTGTGGTAGAAACCGCAGCTCCGGAAGCAGCTCCCGTAGTAGAAACTGTAGTTGAATCTGAAGTTAAAGAAGAAGCTCCTGCTGCTGTTGAAGAACGTGCAGCTCGTGAGCCTAAAAAATTCGTTGTAAGCGACGAATCTGTTGCTAAAGCAAGAGAATTCTTGCAGAAAGTATTCAACGCAATGAAAATTGAAGTTGTTATGGAAAAATTCGTTAACAAAAACGATGGCTCCGTAACCTTTAAACTTCACGGCGCTGATATGGGTATCTTGATTGGCAAACATGGTCAAACTTTGGATTCCCTCCAATACTTGACTAACTTGGTTGC
>JBGVOY010000120.1:0-3382 GCA_045126755.1 Alphaproteobacteria bacterium
GGATTAGTGTCTTAGGAATATTCGGAAAACTTACCGTAAAAGCCTATGGTGAACCAGCTCATGAATAATATTAACAGATAATACAATAAACCTCCGGATAAACCGGAGGTTTATTGTATTATTCATTTCTTAGCTTAAATAAACCGTTTTCATAGCCTTGTATTGTTTTATCTGTATCGGCTTTTTCCAAACGATATTCTGAATATGCAACATATTCTTTTTCTCGTTCAATACCTAAATAATGGCGATTTAATTTCTTTGCCGTAACCGCAGTTGTTCCCGAGCCTAAAAACGGGTCAAAAACTAAATCATATTCATTACTTGAAGCTAAAATAAGTTTTGCAATAAGTTTTTCGGGTTTTTGTGTCGGGTGAGGGGTGTTCTCGGGCATCGACCAAAACGGAATTGAAATATCGGTCCATACATTTGAAGGATGGGTTAATCTGTATTTTTTACCATCTTGAGTTTCGCTCCAGTCTTTAGGAGTTCCCTTACTGTCACGATATGGGGCAATAACCTGACGCATTAGCTTGACTGCGTCAAGATTAAAAGTATATTTCTCGCTTTTGCTAAAAAACCATATATCTTCTAAACAGTTTTTCCAGTTGTTTGAGGCGCCTCTGCCTTTTTCTCGTTCCCAAGATATGCGGTTTTGAAGTATAAAGTATTTTTGCGCTATTTGCGGTATGGCTAAAGATGTTTTCCAGTCCGAACAGATATAAATGCTTCCGTCATCTTTTAGAACTCTTGCAACTTTTTTAAGCCATTTATCAAGCCATTTTTGATAATCCTTAAATTCCATAGCTTTAAATTGCTTACCGCTAAACAGCTTAGTTAAATTATATGGCGGATCAACAACAACCAAGTCCACACATTTATCAGGAATATAATTTAATGCTTTGAACGTATCTTGCCAAATAACTCTATCAGTAATATCTTCAACAGAACATTTTTTAGTTAATTTAATTGACTTTGAAGCAAATTTTGAAATTTGCCTTGGAGTAAGTTCTATTGTGCGATTACGAGGAGCTTTAGACACTATTCTTCACCAAACTTGCAATTAACCAGTAGTGAAATAGATGCAATAGCCTCTTGTGCCTGATTGCCGGTTGCGGATACTTTTATTGTCGTTCCTTTAGAAGCCGCCAGCATCATTAGTCCCATAATTGAGCAACCGCTTACAATCTGTCCTAATCTTTCAACGGTTACTTCAGCATCGAATTCTTCGGCACATTTTACAAACGATGCAGCTGCTCGTGCGTGCAAACCTTTTATATTCTGAATTTCTAATTCAGCAGTATAAACTTGTTCGTCCATTTTATTGTCCTAACAACTGTGATGCAATATTGATATATTTTTTTCCGGCATCTTGAGCACCGATAACTGCTTCTTTTAAGCTTGCATCTTTACGCAAAGTAGCCAATTTTATCAGCATAGGTAAGTTTACACCGGCAATGATTTCAACGTTTGCACTATCCATAATAGAAATTGCTAAATTTGACGGTGTTCCGCCAAACATATCCGTTAAAACAATTACACCTTTGCCGCTGTCGGCTTGTTTTACTTTTTGCATAATCTCATTGCGACGACTTTCCATATCGTCTTCAGGTCCGATACAAACCGTTCCTATTTGTTCTTGTTTGCCGACAACGTGTTGCATTGCTGCTAAAAATTCGTCGGCTAAACGACCATGTGTAACTAAAATTAAGCCAATCATTATTTATTTCCGCCTGACCATGCTTTAACAGCACCAAATGCTTTTATTACATCTTCACGATTTTTAGCTTTAACTATTTCATCAGCTCTTGTCTGACGGCCGATAAACACAATTTCTTCGACGTTGTCAACAGGAACGCCATAAACACGCTCAACCATTTCTCCCGATAATTCAACAATCATAACAAATTCAGATTCTGCCAATACATTTTTTGTTTCAGGATCAATCTTATCTAAGCGGACGGCTAAACGTTCGTCTCTTTTTAACAGAGCTGTTTCTTTTCCGTCAAATTCAAGAACCGGATTTACGGGTGTGCCGGTGCGAGAATCTATGAAAATTGCCAGTTCACCGTATTTATTTTCAATTATTTCGTAAAAGTCTTGCTTTTCGATAATGGTATAATATTGATTTTCCATAAGTTTCCTCTTTTGTTAATATTGATTTATTTATTTATGATAAATGAAGTTTTTTAAGCTGTCAATTTTCTTTATCGTTTATCTTCCTAAATGTGCATTTTTATTTTCAGCAAAGTTTTTCTTGCTTTCGGGTTTATTATGTTCAAAATGTTTTAGCTCAATATTATCTTTTGTTTTATTTAATTTATTTTTGCGTTTTTTTACATCCTGACCCGATTTTTCTAAAATCAGCTCTGCCAGTTCTATTTCGCTAAGTTTTTGTTCTCCTGCTTTAACGATGTCTTTCATTTCCAAATTTTGTGCGGCTTTTTGCCCGCCCAGCTGTTCTACTTTTTTAATACCTCGGGCTGCTTGAATAATTTTACCGTCTTCAATTTTTCCTTTGATACCGAGTTTTCCGCCGACTTCTTTTTTTATAACTTCTTCTTGTGTTTGTTTAGGATTAAAAGTTGCTTCTTGCATACCGACTTCTATAGCTTTACGGCTGATGTTGTTTAAGCCTGCTTCCCTTGCTAAATTGTTGGCTATATGCAAGGCTTCCATTTTGCCGGCATCTTGTTGCATTTTGGTATTTTCGATAGTGTTTTTTTGCCTGAAAATATTTTTTTCTTCATCGCTTAGTGCGTATAGTAATGAATTATCTTCTTCTTGTTCGGGCATTTTTATATGAGCAAAAAATGTATCATTTTCATCTTCATCTTCTTCGTCATATATGTCACGGATTTTTTTACGGAGTTTCTTTAAGCCTAAAGGCAGATTTTCGGGGTTGACTTTCTTTTTACTTGATAATGGAGATTTTTGTTTTTCTTTGTATTTCTGAGCTTCTTTTGCATCGTGTTTCAGTGAAAGGCGTTCGTTGTTGCCGACACCGTTTTTTTTCCAATCAAATGAAAACTCTTCTTCAATATGTTTATCGTTTGTTTCCACATCAACCTCTATAATTATTTTTTTTACCTGTTAAGTATGCCATAATATACTTTCAATGTCAAAAATTATTTTACGATATAAGTAATCATCATAGATTCATCTGACAAGTATACCGGAATAACTTCTATTGTTTTATTGTCGTTTCTTTCCAGTCTGAATTTTGAGCAAATATTTAATATGTGAGATAGCATATTTTTCTTTAATACGTCCCAATTTTCCTGATTAGTAAAATATTTTTGCTGCATTTGTATTACGTCGCTTATGTTAGGCATATTGCGCAATTTCACTTGATTGGTATTCCAAATCCTGATATAGGTTTTAT
>JBGVOY010000121.1:0-2364 GCA_045126755.1 Alphaproteobacteria bacterium
AAATTTAAAGGACAGGATTTACTGAAATTAAATATTGAAGAAAGAGCAAGAGCCGGCTTATTTTTGGTTATGCAGCATCCTGTCGAAATTCCCGGTGTATCATCATCGACATTCTTAAAACATGCCATCAATGACATAAAAAAAGCAAATAATGAACCGTTGCTTGATACAATGGATTTTATTAAAACATTAAAATCTGAAGCAAAAAGCTTATCCCTTGATAACGAAATGATTAAGCGTCCTATAAACGTCGGGTTTTCAGGTGGTGAAAAAAAACGTATGGAAGTTTTACAAATGGCAATGCTGAACCCTGCTCTTTCCATTTTAGATGAAGCAGATTCAGGGCTTGATATTGATGCCTTAAAAATGGTGGCTGAAAAAATAAAATCATTAAAAGATGAAAAAAAATCAATACTTATCATCACCCACTTTCAAAGACTTTTAAATTACCTTGAGCCTGATTTTGTGCATATTTTTGCCAACGGACATATTGTTAAATCCGGCAACAAAGATTTAGCTGCCGAACTTGAACAAAACGGATACGCCGATTTTATAAGAAATGATGTGTAATATGTTAAGATTGATTCAAGATATAACTTTAAGAGGAAGCGATATTCCATCGCTTGAAGGAATGCGTCAAAATGGAAAAAAATCTTTTTTAACGCAAGGTCTTCCTACCCCTAAAAATGAAAATTGGAAATATACCAAAATAAGAGATTTCAACACAGAAAATTTTGTTTTTTCAGCGTATGAAAATCATACTTGCTCGTGCAAAAACAAAACTCTCAATTTTGATGCCTATGAAATAAAATTTTGTAACGGCAAGTTATGTCAAACACATTTTCATTTGCCGGAAGAAATTGAAATAATGAGTTTGTTAGATGCCATAAAAAACAAGGAAACAATAAAATATTTAAACAAAACTTTTGATATGGATAAATTTCCGTTTGCGGCACTAAATACTATGTATTTGGAACAAGGTTTATTTATAAGAGTCAGCAAAAATTATCGCTTGGACACGCCTCTTGCTCTTATATATCACATAAATGCCGATGATAAATATTTTTGTAATTTGCATAACATAGTAATAACGGAGAACAACTCGCATATTGACCTTATCGAATACTTTTTCTACACGGGCGAAGTTAAAGCGCAATATTTTAATAATATAGTTAACGAATTTTTTGTTGGTAAAAATTCTTCCGTAAAACATTATAAAATACAAAACGAAGCATTCAAAGCAACTCATATCGCACTAAATTGCGCGCACGTAAAATCGTATGGTAAATATGAAAGTTATTGTCTGCAAAAAGGAGCCAATTTAGCTCGTAATGAAACCATTGTCCGATTACAAGAAGAATATGCGGATACCTGCATAAATACCGTATATACAACTAACGGATGGGCAACCATTGATACCACCAATAATATTGAACATCTGCAACCTGACACCACATCAAATCAATTAGTAAAGGGTGTTGTAAACGGATATGCAAAAGGAGTATTTAAAGGAAAAATACATATTGCTCCCAATGCTGTTAAAACTCAAGGATACCAATTACATAAAGCCCTCATATTAAGTGATGATGCAGAAATTGACGTAAAACCGGAATTAGAAATTTTCGCCGACGATGTAAAATGTTCACACGGAGCAACTTGCGGCGAACTGGATAAAGAACAAATGTTTTATTTACGCTCAAGAGGAATAAGCCAAGAAAATGCCAAACAAATTTTAATCAGAGCTTTTCTTGATGAGCCTTTTGAAACAATAGACAATCAGGATATAAAAAGCTGGTTACAAAATTTTTAATTATCGCTTTTTAAAATGTGACATAAAACGCGACAAGAAACCGCTTGTTTCAGGCTTACTGTCATTAGCTTTAGGCGGTTGACATCTTTCATTTATTTTGCGCAAACGTTCATCATTGATTTCCTGAATACTCCGTCTGTTTTTGTAGACATCATAAAATCTGCCTTTATATTCAGGCAAGATTTGTTCAATTTCATTAGCCGCCTGCAAAGCTTCTCTTTCAGGTTTGATTCTAAACAAATATGGTTCGCAATCATTGATGACGGCATCGTAAGTTTTAAAAATTTCAGGAGCCAACTCCGGATTCTTTTTTGCAATCATTTTTAAAACATCATAACTTAATGTTTCAATACTTCGACCGTTTTCGCTTCTTTCGATAGAAGCACAATTTTGAATAATATTGAGTGCGTCTTTGCTATCTATACAATCTTTTTGCACAAATTCTTGCACACACCACACAATATCAGCACTAACATTATCTTTTAAAGATGCTTTTTTCAAAATACCTGTTGTATAAATGCGGACATCATCACTTTTAATATTATTATAGCTCG
>JBGVOY010000122.1:0-21215 GCA_045126755.1 Alphaproteobacteria bacterium
TTGGCAATAAAGATTGCGTAAGTAATTAACATAAGCATACCGCTTGTAACGGCAAAAAGTAAGTTAACGGATAATGATTTATTAAGCATAATGAACGAAGCCGCATTTACAAATAATAAGGTACTTATCAACAAAAAAATCATTTCCGTAAACATAAACATTTTAACAGATACCGCTCTTGAATAAAAATAATGAGCATTTTCTTGTAAAAGAGAGGTCATCAACAACAAAACAAATCCGCCTAAAAAATAAATCAAGCCGATTTTTTGTTTCAGATTCGATGCGTAAAACGTGGCAAAAATCAAAAATGCCAGAGCCGACACTGTAAATACGGCATAAGTTTTTTCAAAAAAATCAAAAAAAAGCATGACAAACTCTCTTAAAAATTATACTTTAGCCCTATATTATATGAATAATACAAAAAAAAGAAGAGAAATTTTTAATAAAAACAAAAAAAACAGATGAAATTTGAATTTAATTCGTATAGAGTATATGAAGTTATTGTAAACAAAAAAAGGAAAAATAATGACACCCGCTGTTAATGATCATTACAGTTTTAATTTTAAACTGAAAATCGGTGATAAGCCGACAAAAGCAACTGACAGATTTTCTCGTCCGTTACTTATCATCGGATTCATTTTGGGTTTAATGCTCATGTTACTGGGCATATATCTGTTTTCAAATTCTGATTTAAGCGGTGTTGCCGACATTGAGAAGAAACTTCCGAAAACAAACATTCGTGTTCGAACGCTTATATCCCCGTTTACATTCAAAATGCTTATAACTTTAATCGGTTTTTTTGTTATATGCGCTTGCGTAAATATGTATGTCAAGTATAATAAAATATTTTTTGACGGCAACTATATCCGAATCAAAAAACGTTCATTGATTGGTGTTTACGAAACATTTGAAGAACCTCTATACAATTATTCCGGTGTCAGACTAAGAGTAAAGTTTTATCAATTCGGGATACTTAATCTGAATAAGTATATTATTGAACTTTTCCATAAAGACAACAACAAGATTATTCCGTTATATATCAGCCTTAAAAAGAAAAACATTCGAAAAATATGGAAAGACTATGCAACGGTGCTGCACATGCCCGGAATTACGATTTCCGAAAGAGGTATGGTTTCAAGAAACTTCCAAGATTTAAACCGTTCGTATTCCGAAGTTGTTTCAAAATGGCATATACCGGAAAATTTTATATTTGAGCTTGATAAACCTAAATACATATCATTTAAAAGCCGTCAAACCGGCGAAAAAATGATTAAAATAGGGAAAGTATTTGTAGACGCTTTCAGTATGCTTTATGCCTTTTTAGCCTCATGTTTAGGTATTGCTCTAATCAGTATGATTTACTATCATCAACAGATTGTAAACTATATTCCCAACAATATTTTATTGATAGTTTACGCTCTAATCACCACCATAATTGCCTACATCGGTATAAATCTTATCACCAAAGACATTATTCTGATTACAAAAGACAAAATAATTACTTTCAGAAAAATACTGTTTTTACGTATCAGAGATAGTGTTACACAAATTAAAAATATAAAGGGAATAGATATCAACTATACCCCGACAACCGACAGATATTACCTAAGCATTATTTCAAATTATAATACAGTTATGGTAGGAAACAAACTCCCACCTGAAGATTTACGTTGGATACGAGCAGTGCTTATAAGTGAAATAATTGGTAATTAGTTACACAAACCGATTGATAAACAAATAAAATGTTTTATATTAGAATAAATTTTAACTGATAAGGAACCTTTAAAATGAAAACTTCCGATACTACAAAAACAAAAAAAACAACAGCAAAAAAGACAGCAACCAAAAGTTCTGCCAAAAAGACGGTTGCAAAAGCTCCCGTAAAGAAGGAAAATCCCGTAAAAGTAACTCCTGCTGTTGTAAAAGCAAATGAAACCAAATGTGCTTCTTGCCCTAACTGTGCTTCTTGTCAAGATGAAATGACGACTGCATTCATTCAAGAAGTAACCGAAGAAGTAAAAAACGATAATTTGAAAGCATTTTGGAATAAATATGGATTATACATTATTTTATTTGTCGTATTATCCGTTTCTTCGGCTGTCGGTTTTGAAACCATAAGAGCATGGCATCAAAAAAATCTGCAAGCTAAAACAGAGGCTTATATTTCAGCAATGATTCAAAGCGGAAACTATGAAAATTCTATAAAATCATTAGAAAAAATTTCAGCCGGTAATTATGGTATATACAGTGAATTTGCTCGTATACAAATTGCTGATATTTTATTTGAGCAAAACAAAAAAGATGATGCGCTCAATATGTTGCAATCCATTGTCGATAACGATAAATTGAGCAAAAATGTCCGTAATTTAGCTTTATTCAAATTAGCATCATATAAAATTGATACCGCAACATCCGCTGAAATAAGAGAAATGTTGCAACCTTTGGTTCAAGAAGACAATTCTTGGAAACCTCTTGCTCAAGAAATGTTGGCTATGGCCGCAATTAAAGACGGCGATTTTGCGGGCGCTCGTGAAATTTATGTAAACATCTTGGAAAATTCAAACCTTTCCGAAAACTTCAAAAACCGAATTCAAGATATGCTTTCGGCCTTGAGCGATATGTAATCAACAAACCGCCGGCCTAAAACCGGCGGTTAAAAAAATAAAAACAGGAGAACATATGTTTTTAAGCACCATAAAAAAAATAGGACTGCTTTGTTGTATAACTCTGATCAGTTCTTGTTCGCTTTTCAGTGAAGACAAAGACATTCCTGAAGGAAAAAGAATTTCAATTATAGATTCGCACTATAATACTGATGCAAATTTGACACCAAAGACTGCTGAAATCCCTCCTCTATCGGCAGAAAATCAATGGCCGCAAAGCGGCGGAAATTCGGTTCATGTAATGGGAAATCTCAGTGGTAACGATAACATAAAAAAATTATGGTCTTCCGATTTCGGAAAAGGCGAAAACAAACGCAATTTACTGCTTGCTCAACCTGTTATAACCGGCAACCATGTTTATACACAAGATGTTGAAGGAACGGTTAGTGCTTTTAATTTAAATAATGGTCAAAAAATATGGAAACGAAAAATCAAGCCTCAAAATAAAAATTCGGCAGATAATGGCTTAAACGGTGTCGGAATTGCAACTGACGGAAATAGCATTTTTGCCGTTACCGGATACGGAAGTATATTATCATTTGATGCAAAAAGCGGCAAACAGCTATGGCGAATTGAAACAAACAACTTAATCAGAACTGCTCCAAACGTATGTTCCGATAAATTGATAATACAAACACTGGATAACCGCCTCTTAGTTTTAAGCACAAAAGACGGAAGTGAAATATTCAAATATAACACCTCTGCCGAAGATACGGTATTGGCAGGAGGGGCTACTCCGGCGTGTTCGGATAGTCTTAACATAATAATTGCCGGTTTTTCAAACGGGCAAATAGAAGCATTCAATGCTGATATAGGTTACCCGTTATGGAGTGCTAATTTAATTAACGCCAAACGAGGCAACTCAACAACAAATATCAACGCAATAAAAGCATCACCCATAATTGACAATGAAAAAATATATGCAATCGGAAATAATGATATGCTCATTAGTGTTGATTATCGCACCGGCGAAACACTTTGGTCGCAAGAGATAGGATCAATAAATACACCGTGGTTAGCCGGAAATTATTTATATGTAGTATCAAACAATAACACTCTTGTATGCTTAAATAAAAATTCCGGAGAAATAATGTATACTTCAAAGCTTCTTCAAGAATATGATTTAAAAGACAGAACAGACATATTTCTTACAGGACCGATTATGGTAAATAACAAACTTTTAGTCAGTGCCTCAAACGGTATCATTTATGTTATATCACCATTAAACGGCGAAATTAAACATAAATTTGACACCAAAGATGAAATACCTTATTCTCCGATAAGCGCTCAAGATACGGTTATTATAACAAATTCCGATGCACAGATAACCGCATACAAATAAAGGAAAAACAAATGGTTTTAAAAGTTGCAATAATAGGAAGGCCAAACGTTGGTAAATCTACATTGTTTAATCGTCTAGTCGGCAGAAAAGTTGCTATTGTTCACGATAAACCCGGTGTTACCAGAGATAGAAAAGAGGCTGCCGCAAAATTACGAGATTTAGACTTATGTATTATTGATACTGCCGGTTTTGAATACTCAACGGAAGACAATATTGAGAGTCGTATGTTTAAGCAAACATCAAGAGCAATAGATGAAGCTGATGTTTGTTTATTTATGACAGATTCCAGAAGCGGTATACATCCGTATGATGAAGTTTTTGCTGATTTAGTCAGACAAAGCAACAAACCTGTTATCTTATTGGTTAATAAATGTGAAGGAAAAGTCCAAGAAAACAGCATATTTGAAGCGTATAAATTGGGGTTAGGAGAACCAATAGCTTTTTCGGCCGAACATGGTATCGGACTTGATGATTTATACACATCTTTGTTAGAATATGATACAGATGAAGAAACCGAAGATAAATATGACAATTCAACAAAGCCTATTCAACTTGCGATTGTCGGACGCCCCAATGTCGGAAAATCGACACTTGTAAATGCGTTATTAAGAGATGAACGTATGCTGACCGGTCCGGAGGCAGGTATTACACGTGATGCAATCAGCACCGAATGGGAATGGAACAACAGAAAAGTTAATTTAGTTGACACCGCAGGTTTAAGAAAACAATCAAAAATAACCGATTCTCTTGAAAAAATGTCTGCAGCCAGCACAAAACATGCCGCATTTATGGCTCAAGTCGTTGTTTTAGTCTTAGATGCCGACGCTGTTTTAGACAAGCAAGACTTAACCATCGCCCGACAAGTCATTGATGAAGGCCGAGCTTTAGTGATTGCGGTTAATAAATGGGATATTGCAAAGCGCTCCGAGGCTTTACAGCGTTTGAACGATAAACTGCAAACATCATTAACTCAAGTAACCGGAATTCCGACGGTTACAATTTCAGCTTTGAAAAAAGAAGGACTGGATAAACTGATGAGCGCAGTATTTAAGGTATATGACAGATGGAATACGCGCATACCTACGGCACCTCTAAATAACTGGTTTTCAGATGTTCAAGAACAAAACACACCTCCATTGGGTAAAAACAAGCGCAGAATTAAGCTAAAATATATAACACAAGCTAAAACCCGTCCACCCTCATTTTATATTTTTTCGAGCAATCCTGAAGGTTTACCGGATTCATATTTGAGATATTTGGTAAACAGTTTACGAGATACATTTAATCTGGGCGGAGTTCCGATTCGCATTACTGTCAGAAAATCTGATAACCCGTATGCAAAATAACATTGATTGATGTAATAACGTAAAAAAAAACTTGTATATCGCACAGATATTTTTTATGGTATAAAAAAAACAAAAACAATAATATTGAAAGGATAAAGTTATGACCGCACCTTTAATGCCAAAAGCAACTGCAGTATGGTTAGTTGATAATACGTCATTAACATTCAGACAAATTGCAACTTTTTGCGAATTACATGAGCTTGAAATTCAGGCTATTGCCGATGGCGATGTTGCTTGCAACATTATCGGTATAAGCCCTATTGCAAACGGACAATTATCGGCTGAAGAAATTAAACGTTGCGAAGATGATGCTTCCCAAAATTTGGTTGCTAACGTTATGGAAAAAAACGTTAAAGAGCAAAACAGAAAAAATAAAAAGGTTCTATCTCCGTCACAACGTAATGATAAACCTGCCGCAATTTTATGGCTTATTAAAAACTGCCCCGAAATGCCCGATTCGCAAATCAGAAAATTGGTTGGAACAACAAACCCCACCATTGATTCTATCCGAAACGGAACTCATAGAGATATATCCGGTTTAAGAGCTAAAAATCCTGTTGCTGTCGGCTTATGTTCTGAAAAAGATTTAGAGCATGCTTTAAATGTCTTAAAAGAAAAGACTGAAAAAGCTATATTAAAAGCTGAAAAAGAGGCAAAAAAAATTGCCAACAAAAAGAAAAAAGCAAAAAAAACAACCAAGAAGAAAGAAACAGTAAAAAAGACTACCAAGAAAAAAGAAACAGCAAAAAAGAAAACGGTAAAAAAAACAACTAAGAAAAAAGAAACCACAAAAAAGAAAACGGTAAAAACCGATAAATAAAAAAACGGAGCTAAAAAGCTCCGTTTTTTTATACCTCTCTGTTTTCTATTGCATATACATCCTTTACTCTCCACGTATCTTCTTGAGGAACAACCACATAAATAACTCGACCTTGACACAAACCGAACCAAGTTCCGTTACATTTGCTATCTGTATGCACCTCTACCACATCTGCAGAAATAGGCTTAATTTTACGAACAACAAAACTGATTTCGGTCGGCCTGTTCAAGCTTTCATCTTGCATAAAAATATACTTAGGTAAACGAGATTCTCTGCAACCTTCAAACTCAGGATCAATAGTGCATTTAACGGCAAAATCTACTGCGCAGAGCATTTTAGAATCAGCTGAACAATCTGAAGAAAGGTTGCCTTTTTTATATGATAAAAGGTCCGCCTCATCTGTTTTTTGACTATTGATTTCAACTTTTTCTACAGAAGCAGAAGGTTCTTCTACTTGAGGCGATAAATAATAAAATCCTAAAACACCTAAAAAAGCACACAAAATCAAAACCAACAACATTATCAATAAATTTTTCTTCATTATTTTTCTCCTAATAAAAATGATAACGCAAACCGACACTGTATTCATATAAATGATCTATTTTTGTTATATCATTTAATCCGACATATCTTGCTACAGCCCTCATACTCACATTTTCATCAATATTATACACGATGCCGACACCTGCACGGTATCCCCAAGCGTGTTCTGAATTATGCTTTTCATTATTTATTTTTTCTTTAAAAACATATTCTCCCAAACCTACTGTTCCCAATAAATCAAAAGTATGATAACATCCCAGCGGCAAATATCCGAAAACATCTATTCCGTAAGCTCTGTAAGATGTTTTTAATTTATCTGAAGCATTAAATTTTTTAGTATCGGTAGATGATTGTTCAAAAAACGCTTCCGTTCCGAAAAAATTATTATATTTGGTTCCCACATTGAAGTTTAACAAATTATACCCTGGTTCAACACCTTTTGCTTTAGCATCAGAAAAAGCGTAATCTAAACCTACATAAGGAGTATAATCAAAATTTTCCGACGCAAATGTATTTGAAGAATGGCAAAATGCGGCTAAACAAAGTCCGATAGAAAATATTTTTTTCATTTTTGTTTCCCTCTTAATTATTTTACAACTTTCTTGTATAATACTATAAAAAACTAAAATAAAAGGTTAATAACTTAAAAAACTTGAGTATTAAAGTTTTTTTATGTATAATTCTTAAAACCGATGCATAGGAGATAATGTTATGAAGAAAAAAATATTAAAAGAACAATCCGGACGCTCAATGATAGAAGCTATCGGATACATCAGCATTATGATTATGCTTACCGTCAGTATTACCGCAGCAGTCAATAGCGGATACTTCAAATTTCGTTTAGGCCGAATTCATCAGGAATTGATGGATTTGAAAAAAGTAATCAGCCAAAGATATGTTGCTGCCGAAAACTATAAAGACGTTAAATTTAACACATTGGTAGAAGAAAAAATTGTTCCGATTGAAATAAAAAAAGGCACCCATTCCTTTGGAGGAACCATTGAAATCGGTAAAGGCGATGAAAACGGAAACACATATTTTATACGTTTTAATCATCTGCCGACACAATCTTGCATGGAGCTTGGCTCAAGACTATGGATAGTAAACGACGGCTCTGATTTAGATGCTATGGATATCAACGGAAAAATATGGGCTTGGAAATACTCAAACTCCGTAGCACATCACGATTATGAATTACCTGCACTGGTTTCTGATGTATCCGTTGCTTGTAATCCGACGTGTAAAGACGAAGATGATAATATAATTCCGTGTCCGAAAAACAATCACTACATAAAATGGTATTTTAACTAAGCTTTATTGTGATTATATTATCTAAAACTCTTGAAGTTATAATATATAGTTGTTAACCTCAAAAGCATAATATTTAATAAAAGGAGATTAACCATGGTAAGTTCTATCATTTTACCCCCGGATTATAAACCATCTGCCGATGAAGAATATATGTGCGATTTGCATATTGAATATTTTCGCAAAAAGCTTGAAAATTGGAAAAAATCGTTAGTTAACCAATCGCAAGACACATTAGATGAATTACGTATGGGCGGTTTAAATCAACCTGATGAAATAGACAGAGCATCACTTGAAACAGATAAGTCTATTGATTTAAGAACGAAAGACAGAGCCCGTAAATTGATAAGCAAAATAAATGAAGCTTTAGAACGCATTGAAGACGGAAGTTACGGTTTCTGCGAAGAAACAGGAGAACCTATCGGCTTAGACAGATTAGAAGCTCGTCCGATTGCCACATATTCAATCGAAGCACAAGAGCGCCACGAAAGAATGGAAAAAACATACGACGACGAAGCCTAAATAACAATGACAGATAAAGATTTCATATTAGCATCCGGCTCTTTGCAGCGTATACGTTTATTGGAACAAATCGGTTATAAGCCGAAAAAGATACATCCTGCCGATATAGATGAAGAGTGTCTGTTGCACGAAAAACCATTACCGTATGTGAAACGTATGGCTTTGGAAAAAGCAAAAGCAGTAAAAAAGCTCTATCCCGATGACAATATCTTAGCCAGTGACACTATTGTTACCGTCGGATTACGTATTTTGCATAAATCAAAAAATGCTCAAGAGCAAACTGAAGTCATGCGCTTGTTATCCGGCAGAAATCACAAAGTAATAAGTGCCGTTTGCCTTATCGATAAAAATGGTAAAATCAGTCAGCGCGTTGTAACAACTCGTATAAATATGAAAAAACTGTCTGAAGAAGAAATAACGTCCTATGTAGATTCAAATGAATGGGTTGGCGTTTGCGGATATAAAATAGAAGGCCTATTAGCCGGTTTTGTAAAAAATATGATTGGCTCTTATACCGGTGTTGTGGGATTGCCACTATATGAAACAAAAAACTTATTAACAGGAGCACATATAAGATGATTGCTGATACTCTTATTTATGAAAAAAACGGAAACTCTGTTCGTTTAGCATCTTTAGATAACGGACAAATGGTTGAATTTGACTTATTTAATGAAAATAACGCCATTGAGGGAAATATATATCTGGGACGTATAAAGAAAAAAATTGATTTAGCAAACGGTCATACCGGATTTTTAGTTGATATAGGCGATAATGAAACTGCCTTTTTAAACGCATTTGAACATGACCTAAAAGAAATAAATATGAGCGAAGGCCAAAGTATTGTTGTGCAAGTATCACAAGAAAAAAGAGCCGAAAAAGGGGCTAAAGTCGTCCGCAATATTCAAATTGTAGGAACAACTCTAGTATATCGTCCGTTTAAGATGGGAGTTGATGTATCCTCTAAAATTGAAGACAAAGAACTTGCAAAAACATATAAAACAGCCGTTTGGAACAATATAACCGGACAAGAAGGATGGGCACTTAGAACCGCATCGGTCGAGTTTTCGACAGATGAAGTTTTAGAAGAAATGGTTAAACTTCGCAACATTTATGAAGCTATAAGAATAAAAGCTCGCAACGCAACGGCACCGGCATTACTGTATGTCAGAGAAAATCCGTTATACGAATATATACGCCGATACAAAGACACATTAAAACACGTTGTTGTAAATAATCATAACCTGATAAACGAGCTGGAAAATATTTTAGGTGACGGTATGGCTGTATATGAAGCAACACCTTTTACCGAATATGGTCTTGATGAACAAATTATTGAAGCGTTAAATAAAACAACTTCGTTAAAAAGCGGAGGCAATATACATATTGAACAAACAAGAGCTTGCGTTACTATTGACGTAGACACGGCTGACTTAACATCAGGAGGCAATGTTTCTAAAGCAAATGATGAAGCAGCCATAGAAATAGCTCGTCAAATACGCTTAAAAAATCTGTCGGGTAAAATTATCATAGACTTTGCCGGTTCTTCCGAATATCGCTTTATGAAATCGGTAATAGACATTTTGCAAACCGAACTTGCAGACGATCCGAGTCGTGCAAGAGTATTAGGTCTAAGCAAAGCTGGTAACATTGAAATTTTACGCCAACGCAGAAGACCTTCTCTTTTAGATTTATTTACACAAGAATGTTCTGCTTGCCAAGGAACAGGGAGAGTAGAAAAATAATGGTAAAAGAGCACAAATGTCCTATTTGTTCGCAAATAACCGACAATGAAAAATACAAACCTTTTTGTTCAAAACGTTGTGCCGATATTGATTTAGGCAGATGGTTCGACGGAGCTTATGCAATCGCCGCACAAGAAATGGACGAAGCCGATTACGAAGAACTTGAACAAGAAATACAAAATATACAAAACAAAAACCCTCAAGAATAAAACTTGAGGGTTTTTACATAAGCAATTTTAGTCTTCTATATCTGCTTCATAAGCATAAACGATTTGACTGTCTTCTTCTTTTTCTGTATCAGATATTTCACAAACCAAGAGTTTGTCATTTTCAAACATACTGTCAAAAACATCTTCAGGGATGTCTTCTAACACTATGCATTCATCAGGGTTTCTGAAAAATTCAGCTCTTTTATTATCAATATCTATAACAATTCTTGCATTTCCGGGTTCTGTTTGTCCGGCATACAACAAAAGCATAACTTCATCTTCATCGTTTATAACAAAATCATACATTGCACTTTCAGCCATCTTTTATCTCCTATAAAAAACATCTTACTACATATTAGTCGCAATAAAATATTTTACAAGCATTTTATATTGTTGATTAAGATAAAAAAAGCCCCTCTTATTTTCATAAGAGAGGCTGATAAACAAATTATTTAGCCAATATACTCAGTAGCTTCTTATTAGCATCTTCAATCGATGTATTATCAAAAACAGCAACTTCACTGGCTAATCTTTCAAGCGCCTGTTCATAGATTTGACGTTCACTGTAAGATTGTTCGGCAATATTTTCATTACGATATAAGTCGCGCACAACTTCTGCAATAGCAACCGGATTCCCCGAATTGATTTTATTTTCATATTCTTGCGCTCTGCGAGACCACATAATTTTCTTAACTTTTGCCTTACCCTTAAGCGTAGTTAACGCATCTTCTATTGTAGAGGCTTCGGAAATTTTGCGCAGACCGACATGTTCTACCTTGGCCACAGGTATACGTAATGTCATTTTGTCTTTATCAAAATTTACCACTAATAATTCCAGCTCAGTGCCGGCAATCGTTTGTTTTGATATATCAGAAACTTTGCCTACTCCGTGAGTGGGGTACACAACATAATCTCCGGAACAAAATACCGGAGAAGGAGTTTTTTTGATACTCATACTATCTCCTTAAAAGCAATTTTTTTATTTTCAACACAGCGAATATATCACATTTTTAAGCTTAAATCTAGAGTAAAAATTATTTTTTTTAATTTTTATCTCATCGGAAACATTTTAGTCTGCCTCAAAGCTTCACCGACAACCATAACAGCGGAAACCGCAACATTTATGGATCTGGCCTTTTCATTCATCGGAATAACAAGGCGAGCATCGACCATTCGATGAACCTCTTCCGGAACACCGGCGCTTTCTCGCCCCATTAAAATAACGTCATTTTTCTTAAACTCAAAATCCGTATACGGCATATCAGCTTTTGTTGTAAGTAAAACAATACGACCATATATTTCAGGATTCGCTTCTCGGTATTTCAAAAAGTCTTCCCAAGAATTATGACGTTTATATTCAACCATTTCAATATAATCCATACCTGCACGGCGCATAGCACGTTCATTAAAAATAAAGCCGCATGGTTCTATTATATCTAAAGCAACATCAAGGCACGCTCCCAAACGCAAGAGTGTGCCTGTGTTTTGCGGTATATCCGGTTGGAATAATGCGATTCGCATCAGTTATTAACCGTTTTGACGAGACATATACAATGCTCCAAAATCAATCGGAGTAATCATAAACGGAGGTAAACCGCCTTCGACTAAACATTGTGTAATAATGTTACGTGCAAACGGGAATAAAAGTCTCGGAATTTCAACAGCCAAAACCGGTTCGATATGCTCTTGAGGAACATTTAACGAAACAACAGCGGCATAAGAAAGCTCTAAAACAAATAACTTTTTACCGTTAATTTCACTATTTAAATCAAACTTTAACACAACATTATAGTCGTTGCCGATTTTTTTACTTTCAATATTTACATCTATTTTTAATTCCGGTTGAGATGTCATTTCACTAAAAATTTCAGGAGCAAAAGGTATCTCCAAAGATAAATCTTTTATGTATTGACTATTAATCCAAATAGGAGCTTCGTTCTGATTTTCTATATTATTATCATTCATAATTTTATTCCATTAAAAAGTTAAACAAATATTTACCTGTATTCATACAATAAATAATTCTAATCGTCAAATATAATAGTTGATAAAATCACAAAATGCGTTATATTAAGTATAATTTTTAGCGTAAGGGGGATAAATGTCTCAATATATGGATATATTTTTTTTAATTTTAGTAGTCGGCATTGTTTTTTACAGGCTCTATAATGCCTTGGGAACACAACCGGAAAAAGAAAATAAAGTTATTCTTATTTCAAAAGATGACCTAAAAAACGGCAAATTAAATTTACCTCAAGAGGTTAGCGAAAAAATTAAAAACATTGCCGATATGATTGTTAGCTCAGAACAACCTCAATTATGTGAAGCATTGTGTCAAATACCTAACTTTAACCAAAATGAATTTTGCGCCAAAGTTGCAAAAGTTTTTGAAATGATACTGAATGCTTTTGCTTGCCAAGATGAAGAAACCTTAAAAATGCTTACCGGCAAAAAATTGTTTTCAAATTTTAAAAAAATTATGGATAGCCGCAAAGAAGAAGGTATTTGCGCCGAAACCGATTTAATAAAAATTGAAAATATAACCATAGAAGATGTTCAAATAAAAAATAATTCAACAGCAAAAATTGTTGTAAAAATTGTCAGTGAACAAATAAATTTACTTAAAAACTCCGAGGGAGAAATTATAGAAGGTGATGAAAATTTTGTTCAAAACATAACTGATATGTGGACTTTTGAAAAAGATATTAACTCAACATCAAAAGTATGGTTATTGGTATCTACAAAGAAAAAATAAATGAAGAAAACAGGACTTTTATTTATTTGCCTTTTGATTATATCTTGTGTTGCAAAGCAACCTCACAAGCCGATTCCCATGCTCGATGAAGGAAGCAATATAGCTTTACATAAAGTTTCTTTTTCGCAGCTGAAAAATTATAATAACGATAACCTAATGGAAACAACTGAAGTCCTTGGTAAAACTTGCAGGGCCATAGAAAAAAATCCGGCACTGCTGTTAAATGCAAAAATAAATATCAATCCGGATAATTATCTTAAAGTATGCGATAAATTAGATGATACCGATATTAAATCTGATGACGATATGCGACAATTTCTGGTTGATAACTTTGAACCTTATCTGATTATGAACGGTTCATCTTCTCAAGGTAAATTTACATCTTATTATGAAGCAGAACTTAAAGCATCTCAACAGCGTCATGGCCGATACATATATCCTATATACAACAGACCTAACGATTTAATTGAAGTTAATCTGAACGATTTTGATGCTTCTCTACCAAAACGGCGCTTATTAGGAAGAATAGAAAACACAAAACTGGTTCCATACTATACGAGAGCAGAAATTGAAAATAAAAATATTGATGCCCCGATTATTTTATGGGGAGATGATGCCGTTGACATATTTTTAATGCAAATTCAAGGCTCAGCCGTAGCCTTACTTGATGACGGAACAACAGTAAGAATAAGTTATGCCGATAACAATGGTCATTCATTCGTAGGTATTGGTTCAATTTTACTGAAAAAAGGTCTGTTAAAACCCGGACAAGCTTCTATGGATAAAATACGCGATTGGCTTAAAGCAAACCCGCAAATAGCACAAGTTAATATGGCTGAAAATCCTCGATATATTTTTCATAAAATATCCGAAGCTGACGGCCCTGTAGGTGCCTTGGGTGTATCTTTAACCGCAGGCAGAAGTTTAGCGGTTGATAACAGCATAATTCCTTTAGGTAGCTTGTTATGGCTTGAAACAAAAGGACCCGATAAAGAAAAAATAGAAAAACTTGTTTTTGCTCAAGATATAGGAGGCGCCATAAAAGGTGTTATCAGGGGCGACTATTTTTGGGGGCATGGCGAACAAGCCTTACTTTCTGCCGGAAAAATGAATTCTTCCGGACAATATTATATTTTACTTCCTAAAAGCAACTAACAAAATAATGACTGATACACAAGACGAACAATTTTGGAAAGAAACTGTAAAGGGCGTAAAAAAACTTCCTAAATCAAATATTGTTCAAACGCCGCCTAAAAAAGTAAAACAACCTGCAAAACAACAATCAGACATACCGTTGACTGTTTATAAACACAATCTTAATTTCGGAACTACCGCAGATATTGATAAAAACACATTAAAACGCTTTAAAAAAGAAGAATTCGGAGTTGATGCGACATTAGATTTGCACGGATACACCGAAGATAACGCATACCTTGCCGTATACAACTTTGTTACTCAATCATATCTGGCAAAAAAAAGATGTATTTTAATAATTACAGGTAAAGGTCTTCCCCATCCGAACGAAGATATTTTTGCCCCTAAGGGTGTGCTGAAAGAAGCTGTTCCGCAATGGCTTAAAACAGACCAATTAAAACAACTTATTTTAACTTATATTCACCCGTCCGAAAAATTAGGCGGAAGCGGCGCCATATACATTTTATTACGCCGCAACCGTTCTTAAATTATACTTTATACGGAATTTTAGAGTATATAAAATTACTGATACAGTTTGGTAAAACGGATCCAAACCAAGCGGCAAAACGCATCGGCCAAGGAAAAGCAATAATTCCCACATTTTTCTCAATTCGTTTTGCAATAATTTCGGCAGCATTATCTGCTTCCATAAAAAACGGCATCGGACACGTATTTTTATCCGTAATACGAGAACGCACAAAGCCCGGACAAATAACATTAAGCTGAATATTTTCTTTTGCCAAGCGTATTCTCATTGCCTCGCCATACGCTTTAACACAAGCCTTGCTTGCACTATACGACGGACAACCTGCCAAACCGTGATATCCGGCAATAGAGGCGGTAATTGCCACGATTCGCGGAGCTGAATCGTCTAATGTTTTATATAATTCAATAGTAGGGGTTAAAGTATTAAGAACCCCGAATATATTTATATTAAAAGTGTTATAAACATTTTCCGGTGTTTCTTCGCCGGTTGAAACTCCGGCATTGGCAAAAACTAAATGTAATCGGGCTTTTTTATTGCAACTTTTAATCCATTGAGCAACTTTTTCCTTATCAGTAACATCTAAAACCTTAGCATAGGTATCTGCGCCTATTTTTTTGCATTCATCTGCAACCTTATCCAATCGTTGCTTATTTCTTCCGCACAAAAATAATGTTTTTGCCCCATTTTTCGCATAATACAATGCCAATGCCTCTCCAATACCGGATGAAGCACCCGTAATTAAAATATTTTTGATTGTATTCATAATTTTTTCCTAGTAAAATGTTAAAACTTTTGCTTTACTATATACCATAATTTTTAAAATTAGGAGAAATATTTTGCAACTATCCAGTATGACAGGCTTTTCGCGCACTAACTCTGAATTTGTTTATGAAAATAAAAAATATTCTTGGGTGTGGGAAATAAAAAGTGTCAACGCCAAAGGGCTGGACATTAAAGTAAGAGTTCCTTTTTGGCTTGATGAATATGAAGAAAACATAAAATCAATTTGCGCCAAAACATTTACGCGAGGCACATTTAATGTCTGCCTTAATATCGATACCGAAAATTCTACTCCGGATATTGAAATAAACACATCTTTATTAGATACTCTGACTGCAAAAATAAAACAAATTTATTTGTCCGAACCTGAGTTGTATACAAAACCCTCGCCTGCCGATTTATTAAAAATCAACGGAGTTATAAAGGTAAATGAAAATTCTCCGGATGAAAAAGAATTAGAAGCATTGAAAGTTAATTTGTTAAAAACCTTTGAAGAAACAGCGGAAAAACTTAAACAAGACCGAATAAACGAAGGATGCAAAATAGCAAAAGTATTAAATTCTATTTTGGAAAATATAAAAACAACCGTTGCCAATGTCGAAAAAATCATAACCGATAACCCTAATAAACTAAAAGAAAAATTTTTAACACAAGTCTCAAATTTATTGACAGACAACACAATTTCTCCCGAACGAATTGAGCAAGAAGTTGTTCTTTTAGTAATGAAAGCAGATGTTCAAGAAGAAATAGACCGTTTACATGCACACATCAAAACCGCAACGGAACTGTTACAAGAAAAATCTGCCGTAGGCAGAAGGCTTGACTTTTTATGCCAAGAATTAAATAGAGAAGCCAATACGTTGTGCTCAAAATCGTGTGATATTGAACAAACAAAATATGGTATGGAATTAAAAGCTCTGATAGAACAATTTAGAGAACAAGTACAAAATATGGAGTAAGAAAATGACAGATATTGTTGACGTATTAAGAAAAACCAGAAAAGGTGCAATGTTTATCATAGAAGCGCCGTCGGGAACCGGAAAAAGCACTATTGTAAAAGAACTTTTAAAACAAGATTCAAATTTAAAATTTTCCGTTTCGGTAACAACTCGCAAACCTCGTGAGGGTGAAAAAGAAGGAGTCGATTACTACTACATTACGGATGAAAAATATGATGAATTGTTAAAACAAGATGCCTTTTACGAATACGTAAATTCACAATACGGCTCTCGCTACGGGACTTTACGCTCCGAGGTCGACAGCTTTATCAATGTCGGACAAGATGTAATCTTTGATATGGACTGGATAGGAGCTCGTCAAATGCGTCAAAAAGCTCCAAACGATGTAGTAACAATTTATTTATTACCGCCGTCCGTTAAAGAAGTTCGTCGTCGTTTAGAAGACAGAAAAACCGATTCTAAAGAAACTATAGAAAAAAGAATGGGACTTATTGCTGAAAAACTTAAGCATTGGGATGAGTTTGACTATGTTATCGTCAATGCCGATGTTGAGGAAACCGTTCGTAAAGTTCAAAGAGTTATATCAGGCGAGAGAATGAAAAGAGTCCGTCAAATCGGTATGCCTCCCTTTATTGAAAGTTTGTTGAAAGAAGCAAATTCTGATTAACAACAAAATCGGAGAATATATATGGTAAAAATTTATCAATCCGTAACTGAACTTGTTGGCAACACACCTCTTGTCAATCTGAAAAACATTGCAAAAAAACATAAAATCAAAGCAAATATACTCGGTAAATGCGAATTTTTTAATCCGGCATTTTCAGTTAAAGACCGAGTAGCCTTAAATATGCTTGAAAAAGTTCCGTTTACAAAAATAACTCCGGAAACTATTTTTGTAGAAGCCACATCGGGAAACACCGGTATCGGACTTGCAGCGATGTGTGCGGCAAAAGGTTATAAATTGGTAATAATTATGCCGGAAAATATGTCGCAAGAACGCATAAAACTGATGCGTCATTTTGGAGCCGAGGTTATACTTACTCCCAAAGAAGACGGAATGAAAGGTGCTGTTCAAAAAGCTCAAATACTTGCTCAAAAAAACAAAAACGTAATTATGTTAAAGCAATTTGAAAATCCGGCAAATCCGGAAATTCATACATTATCTACCGCAGTTGAGCTTTTAGAACAAACAGGAACCGATATCGATGCGCTTGTCTGTGGTGTCGGAACAGCCGGAACCATTACAGGTATAGCAAAAGCATTAAAAAGCTGTTTACCCGATTTACACGTCGTTGCGGTAGAACCTGAAGAAAGTCAGGTTCTGAGCGGAAAAGAAGCAAATACACACAATATTGCCGGCATAGGAGCAAATTTTGTTCCTCCGTTTTTTGATTCTGAACTAATAGATGAAATAATACCGGTATCTTCAGACAACGCTGTTTCAATGTGCAAAGAAGTTGCAAAAACAGAAGGTTTGGGTATCGGTATATCGGCAGGTGCAGCAGTTTGTGCCGCACTTGAACTTGGCAAAAGACCTCAAATGAACAAAAAAAATATTGTGGTTATCTTACCCGATGCGATTGAGAGATATTTATCTTTGAGCTATTTTGATTAAAAACTAACCGGAAAACAAATATGAAAATAAACTCAATCTTAGGTAAATACTTATCAAAACAAATTATAGCCACTTTTCTGTTGGTTCTGGTAACCATAATGGGAATAATTATGATGTTTGATGCCATTGAAGCATTACGTCGAATTTCGGGAAGAGAAGATGTCGGTATGAGTTATGTGGTAGAGTATGTCATAACCAGACTACCTCAAACCATTGATAGAGTTTTACCTTTCATAATGATGGTTGCCGCAATGATAACCTTTTGGAAAGTCAGTAAAAGCAACGAATACGTAATTATACGGGCTTCAGGTGTTTCCGTATGGGGTTTTTTAACTCCTGTTTTATTCTCGGTTTTCGTTGTAGGTGTAATAAATATTGCTCTGATTAACCCTATTTCATCAAAAATGTATGAACTGCATGAAACAATAAAATATCGCTTTATAACAAAAAATCCGAATGCTATGTTATTTTCAAGCAAAGGTCTGTGGATAAGAGAAGCATTAGGCGAAGACAAAGTATTGGTTTTAAAAGCAAAATCTTTGCGTCAAGAAGACAATGAAGTTTTATCTATGCAAGATGTCAGCATTTTGGAAATGGACAGACAATCACAAATTACCAAGCGTATTGAAGCGTTGTTGGGCGAATTAAAAGAAAACACTCTTAAACTCAGAGGGGTAAAAATTTTTGAAAGCCAAAAAGAAACCAAAACCTTAGCTCAAACAGAGTATAAAACCGAAATAAATCTGGCAAGGATAAAAGAAAATTTCATTGACCCTGATGCAATATCCGTATGGGAACTTCCGGAAACAATCAAATTCTACGAAAACTCCGGTTTTGCGGCAGACAGACACAAAATGAGATATTTATCATTGATTGCATCTCCGTTTTTGTTGGTAGCTATGGTTCTCATCGCATCGTTATTTGCCCTAAAGCCCAATATGCGACAAGGCGGAGTTATGTTTTTGATTGTAGCGGGTATAACAACCGGATTTATAATTTATTTTTCATCCCAGTTGGTATACGCATTTGGTATAAACGGCTATATACCGATATGGTTGGCTGTGTGGTCGCCGACAGTTATTGTCGGACTTTTAGGCACAAGTGCTATGTTGCATAAAGAAGAAATTTAGACGCCTAAAATACATATACCAGAAAAAACACACCTATAAAACCATAAATTAACAAGCCCAAAGGATAAGAAAAAGCAACCTTAAAATCCGTAGATGAAGGAACGGCATTTTCAATGATGATTGTTTGCAGCAAGATATACAGCATATAGTTAAAAACCGTAATATTGATATTGGCAAAATACCACCGGTTAAAATAGTAGCCGATAAAAAGTAAAAACAAAGGTGCTAATGCCGCCGGAACGGCATTATAAGATGTTACATTTCTAAAGCCTACACTTCCCATCACATAGTTTCCGAATCCGTCTTTTCTGGGAATAAGGTCATAACTTGTAGGTTTAGCATTCATAAACAAACCTACCAAAAAGTGCATTGTTTCGTGCAAAATTGTTCCGGGAACGTTAATTAAAGCACTAAGCCAAATACTTGAATACGTCGAATATTTAAATTTTAGCAAAACAATAACCAACACTATCATTAAAAAACGATTATTAACAACCATATCAAGTGTCTGAGGACTTGATAAAAAACTATTCAACTTAAAAAGCAACAGATTGATAAAATCCATAGTTTCACCTTTAATATTATGACGAAGCTTTTTCTAAAACTTTCATACCGGCCAAATAAGTATTAAGCAAAAGCTCGCATAAAGTATATTGGTTAATTTTGCTAAAATTACTCAAAGCATCGGTTGTTAAAAATGAGCTTAAGGAAAATAAAGACAACCACAATACTTGTATAGAAAGTGTTCGTTCCGGAACTTCAATTTCAGGAAACATATTTTTAAAAGCATTCTCGACCAATTTGGTAATTTGAATAACTCTTTTAAGATAAATTCGGGAAAAACGACGATTATTATTCATAAGGTGAAAATTATGAACCATAAACCACAGATTTTTATTTTCGATAACAAAATTTATAAATTCACGCACATATAAATTAAGCCTCTGATACGGAGTTCCCATGGCTTGAATTTTTTCCAAACGCATATACAACTCTTCCAACGTCAAATAATTTTGTATCAGAACAAAATTATCCATATTTCCGAATTGATTATAAATTGTTCCTACAGAATAACCTGAAGCATCAGAAAGTTTACGAGCCGTCAAAAAATCGACACCTTTTTCTTTAATAAGCTCGCGGCCTTTTTTTACTAAATTTTCCCCAATATTGTCTTTACTCATGATAAATCTTATATTTAAATTAACGATTTTATTTTATTATAAGCACAAGATACACTAAAAATGAACGATGTTCAATTTTTTTCTTAAATATGTTAGGAGTTTTTTATGAAAAAGTTATTCTTTGGTATTTTTGCCGGTTTATTTGCATTCAACACATCTGTAAAAGCAAATGACAATTTTTTTAACGATCTTATGCTAACCGAAGACATGAAAGAAGAAATTAAAGAAGAAAAGTCTATCGAAAAGAGCACATTAGATGCCGTAAAAATTCTGGAAAGCAGACCTAAAATGCTAAAAATGAAAAAGCAAAAGAAAAAAATCAGAGTAGAAGAAGAAGCTGTTAAAGAAGCAGCTCCCGTTGTCTATGAACAAGCGCCGCTCGGGTTATTATGGTTAGCTCCCGTTTCAGAAATCGAATACATAAAAGTAAATCTTACTCCGGTTGAATTAAAAGATAATCCGAACTCATACAAAGCAACCAATCTGCCTAAAAAAATAGATACCTTCAGAGAAGTAATTTTAGGCTTTGGTAAAGACGATTCGCTATGGAGAATTGCAGCATACGGCAACTATATTGATGACGATTCTAAAGCTTCAAAAGGGTTTGCCGAATATCAAA
>JBGVOY010000123.1:0-5737 GCA_045126755.1 Alphaproteobacteria bacterium
CTTCTAACGACACCATTGCTGACGGTCCTGTCGTAACTGTTGAAGTTAAGTCTTTCACCGTAAGAGATATTACATTGGAGGGAAATGTTTATTACATTCTTTTCAATGAGGTTAAGGGTAAGGAATTCACAGGTTCTTCGGAGTTCTTCCGTGAATTAAAGTGGACCAAACCTAACAACCGTGTGAATGTTTCTTATAGCGAGGGTTCATCAGATGTTATCCTTTTGGATAGCTTTGATAACCTTGACTTTGAGTTCTAATACTCAAAGTGTACTCTGATGAATGTCGGTCTTGCTTTATGCAAGGCCGATATTTTTTTATGCTTTTATTATCTATTTATAAACAATTTTGCGCTATGCTATACGAAAAATGTTTTAGATAAAGGAAAAAAATATGACAAAGATTGCTATTGCCGGTGTTATGGAAAACGTCGGACGTGAAATTTTAAGCTTTTTTGAAGAAGACGGAATTTCGGTTAACGATATTATTGCTTTAGAACCCAAAGCTCCAATGGGCACAATGGTATCATACGGAGAAGATGATGATTTAGATGTGCTGAATTTAGATGATTTCGATTTTTCTAAAGCCGATATTGTTATCTTTGCAACCACTGAGGAAATTACAAAACGTTACTTACCCAAAGCTGTCGCTAAAGGTATAAAAATTGTTGATTGTTCAGGTTCTACTTTTACCGATACGGATGTCCCGATGGTTGTTTACGGTGTTAACGATACATCTGTTTTAACTGCAAAAAAGAATATTGTATCCGTTCCATCGGCATTTGTTACGCAAATCTTACAGCCCCTTGCAAAAGTTAATCAAGAACTTAACTTAATCAGGCTTAATGTTTGCACATATCTCTCAACTTCCGTTTACGGAAGAGAAGCTATGGATGAATTGTTCAACCAAACTCGCAAAATTTTTATGAACACATCTTTAGCTGATGATGAAACAATTTTTAAAAAACAAATTGCATTCAATGTATTACCTCAAGTCGGAGAATTTATCGGCGAAGAAACAAAAACCGAATGGGAAATAAATGCTCAAATTAAAAAAGTTTTGGGCGGTAATATGAAAGTTCATGCAAATTGTGCCTTTGTTCCGGCATTTATAGGCTCGGCTATGTTTGTTAATGCCGAATGCTTAAACGAAGTTGATGCCGATAATATTCGCGAACTAATGCAACAAACAAATGGTGTAATTGTTTTTGATAAACAGGTCGACGGAGGCTATGTAAGCCTAACCGATGTTCAAGGCGAAAATGATATTTATGTCAGTCGTGTGCGCCAAGATTTATCGGTAGAAAACGGTTTTTCTTTTTGGTGCGTAACCGATAACTTACGAGCAGGAATCGCTAAAAATGCTTTTAACGTTGCTAAGCTGTTACTTAAAAAATAAGAGAGGTAAAAATGCTAAAGTTTTTTAAATGTCTTTTGATTTGTTTTTTAATAAACATCAATATCGGATTGGCACAAACTCAAAATAACGAAACAGTTTTTGAGTTTACAAAACTATCTGACAAACTTTCCGAAATGGAACAAAATTTAAAAAGCGGGAATTATAATATTGATAGCATTGAAGAAAATTCGGTTTTTTTATCTGAGCTGACAAATACGTTACAATCTGTAAAAAAAGAAAACGAAAAAGAAATGAAAATCGCCCAAAAGCAACTTGAAGCTTTGGGAGAAGATCCTCAGGAAGGTGTTGAAGAACTCGATGAAATGGCTCAAAAACGTAAAGAATTTAAAAATAACGTTGCCGTCTTAAAAAATAAGATAGCAGAAACAGACATTCTGCAAGTAAAAATTGATGAACTTAACATCTTAATATTAAACTCACGCAATCAGAAACTCATAGGTTCTTTGGTTAATAAGCAATCTGCACTTATTGATCCCTTTACATTTTTAGCAAGCATCAAAGCTTTGGTCGGATTTTTTTGGGATATTGTTAAATCTCCGATTTTATGGTATCAAAACGACCTAAATGCTAATGCCCAAAATTATGTTTTGAGTTATGTAATACCTATTGTTTTTATCTTAGCCGGAGCTTTTTGGGTTGGGCTTTTACTAAAACGCTTAATTCTTAATAACTTTGGGTATCGTAAAGAAATTGAAAATCCGCGTTATGGCCAAAAAATTATAGCAGCAGTTTTTGTTTCCGTTGCTTATGGACTTATTCCGTCCTTAATTATCGGAAGCTTTTTATTGTGGCTTATCGGAACAAAAATTTTTACCATAGGTCTTTTCGGAAGAGTATTAAACAGCACTTTATATTATCTGTTATATGTAATTTTAGCCCGAGCAATCGCAAGAGTTACTTTTGCTCCTTATAATGAAAAATGGCGCTTAATAAATGTGCCGACACAAAAAGCAATAGATATTGTTAAAGCGCTTTATTTAAGTATTGTGCTAATCGGAACTGTTTCTCTTTTTGAACATATCGCCGGCAATTCAGCATATTCACAAGATTTGATAAATATTTTGGTTACTATTTCTTGTGCGGTAAAATCTTTTGTAATTATTTTGCTTACAAGTAAAATTTTTAGTGATGACGGAATCGTAAAAAAAGCAAACAATAATTCTGAAGAAGCAGAAGATGACACCAGTGTTTCAATACTTACAAAAATAGTATTGGCTACTGCCTTTATTTGTATTGTATCTTTTGGTATATCATTGTTCGGTTATCCGGACCTTTCTTCTTATATTTTAAACCGTATAATTATAACAGCCATAATTTTGTGCGCATTTTTAATTGTGCATCGTTTATTATCCGAAGTTTTGAAAAGAATTTTGCTGTTAGGATTTTGGGGTAAAACATTTAAAATAAGAAGAAAAGTTCTAACTAAAGTAAACTTTGGTTTAAGCCTTGTTCTTAATCCGTTATTGGCATTGATGTTTATATTTGTTGCTCTCAATCTGTGGGGATTATCAGGAAGCTTTATTATCCATATAACCAAAAAAGTTTTATTCGGATTTAAGGTTGGCGGAGTGCAAATTTCTTTAATCGCCATTGTTTTGGGTGTGGTTGTTTTCTTTGCTTCTTTAGCCGCAGTAAAAATTGCTAAAAATCATCTGACAAACAATGTTTTTGCAAAACTTAATATGGATGACGGGATAAAACACTCGCTATCGTCCGGTATCGGATTTGTAGGTTTTATAATTTCAACGTTACTTGCAATAATCGTTATGGGTGCTGATTTAACAAACTTGGCAGTCATCGCCGGTGCATTATCGGTTGGTATCGGTTTTGGTTTACAAAATATTATCAACAACTTTGTTTCCGGTATCATCATTTTATTTGAGCGTCCGTTTAAGGTCGGCGACTGGGTAATTTTGGATAATCAGGAAGGAACAATTAAACAAATAAACATTCGCTCTACCGAACTGGAAACATTTAACAAAACCAGCGTAATTATTCCGAATGCGACATTGTTATCTTCCTCCATCATAAATATGACTCATGGTAATAATTGGACAAGAAAAAGCGTCAGAATTGGTGTTGCATACGGAACAGATGTTAAAAAAGTTACTGAAATTTTGTTAGAATGCGCAAAAAACAATAAGAAAGTGCTGAAAAATCCGGCTCCTTATGTTTTGTTCCAAGATTTTGGTGCAAACTCCTTAGAATTTGAGCTTCGTTGTTATTCAAGCAATATCTGGAACGGTTGGAGTATTCCGAGTGATTTGCGTTATGAAATCAACAAAAGATTTGTTGAAGAAAAAATTGAAATTCCGTTTCAACAAATTGTTATTCACCGAGGTGATAAAGTTGCTTCCGAAACGCAATTTTATGCTCACAAAGAAGAATAAGTATAAAATATATGCCCGCTTTCAAAAAGCGGGTTTTTTATTTTAAATATTTTTTATTTGAACCATTGAAATATAAAAACTCAAGCCTATCTAAAAGTTGTATTTTTTTATCAAGACATACTTTAGTTTTAGAAAGGCTAAAAACATGAACAAACCATACAAAATTGCCGTGCAATTTTTTGGACACCTGCGAACTTTTGAAAAATGCGCTCCCAGCATAAAAAAACATTTATTATCTAAATTTGATTGCGATGTTTTTATGCACACTTGGTCTGATACCGAGCATTCTACACAAACTTGGCATAATTCAAAATCAAAAATCAAATCCGTAAGTCAGAGTATGATAAACAAGATTGAAGCTATTTATAATCCCAAAATGATGTTGGTGGAAAAACAGCTTTTACCTGAAAACGATAATCTTATTGCTTGTTTGCACAATAACCATGCAAAAACGATATCCGCAAACGGTATGAAATTTATGTTAAAATCACAAATTAAGGTCAATGAATTAAGAAAACAATATGCAAAAAAAAATAATATTAAATATGACATCTGTTTAGTGCTTCGTCCTGATATTTTTATGTTTACCGATTTGGATATAAATAAAATTATACATCAATGTATTACAACCATTGATTATCCGGCCAGATTTTGTGCCAGCAACGCCTTAAAAAAAAGCAGTTCATGTTCTTTCATATCCGATATATTAAGCGATGTTTTTTTTATGGCAAAACCTAATGATATGGATTTAATTATGCAAACTTTTGAATCTGTCCGATTTGAAAAATATAAAGATAAAATGTGGACACCTGAAAGCCTGATTACAAATATCTTATTTAAAAACGGTATTGCAACTCTGCCTATTTTTTATTTTTTCAATCGTGATTTTGATATTATAAGAGGTTCTTTCGATGCAAAAGAAAAACGAAGACGTTTTATTCGCTTTAAACTTACTCATAAATTATTGCGGCTTAATTTATTCAGCGGCTTAAAACAAAATATTTTGTCTTGGAACTTCTCTTTATTTAACTTGTTTAATATTGATTTTTCTATAGGAAGACCTTATGCAAAATATTGAGTTTATTAAATCGCTTAATGGTCATTCCGGATGCGGTCTCAATTTATACAAACAAGAAGAAATTCTGTTTTTAAGAAAAGATTCCGGAAATCCGGAATATAATCGACGTCTGAAAAAACAAATTATCAAACAAAATAAGTTTTCATTACTTGGTATAAAAACGCCAAAAGTTTTTAATTACGGGCAAGAAAACGGTTTGTTTTATTTTGATATGGAATTTTTAAATGGTGTTACCTTAGCCGAATATATGGCCAATATAAAAATTAAAGAAATCAATTCTCTTATCAGTTTGTTGTTTAAATCATTACCTGTGCAAACATCAATAAAAAATGCCGATGCAGATACCATTTTCAAGAAAAAAATCTCTCAGATAAAAAAACAATTAAGGCCCAGTGATACAGAAGCATTACAAGCCGTAAAAATTTTGGAAAATTTTGACTTTTCAAATGTTCCGTATAGTTATTGTTGCGGAGATTTAACATTGGAAAATATTATGCTCGATGACAATAAACAAATATATCTGATTGATTTTCTTGATTCTTTTTATAACTCTTGGATGATAGATATTGCTAAATTATTGCAAGATCTTGAATTACACTGGTCATACAGGCATCAAAATATTGATTTTAATTTGGCAATGCGTTTGGCTGTAGCTAAAGAAGCTCTTTTGGAAAATATCGCAGAATACGGAAATGCTCATAAAAACATTATTACCATATATCACATTTTACTGCTGAATATGTTACGAATAATCCCCTATGCAAAAGACAATAAAACTCATGATTTCTTAAAATCTGCCCTAAATAAAATTATGTTCAACATTCAAACTTTGGAGAGTAATTAAGATGGC
>JBGVOY010000124.1:0-6780 GCA_045126755.1 Alphaproteobacteria bacterium
AATTTGATTTATATCTTTCATCAGCTTCTTTACATATTGCCAGTTTTAATTCGTATTCCAGTTTTTTAGCTTCTTCGGGAGTGCCGTAACCAAGCAAAAAGTCTTGCATTTTTTCTCTTAATTCCGAATGTTTATGCATTAAGTATGAAAGCGCATCAACACCGTATGCGCCCATAATCGCATTTTTATCAGATGTTTCTACATTTATGTTTTCGGGCTTCATAGCAAGAGAAAGCTCTTTTTGTGACATCATCAGTTCAGATAATTGTTTTAGCAATTCGACTTTATCACTTGAGAATATATTTGAGTTTTTAATGTCTTGAATCTCTTGTATAATATTCTGCCTTGCGCTATCGGTTGCTGTAATATCATTATATAAAGAATTGTATGGAGAATGATTGTTATGCCATGCAATCGCAAATTTTTTAATTATCTCAGCCCTTATTTCAGGGTCAGGTATACGGTTATCTTTGCCAAGGAGAAGCTTATAACATGTTTCTTGTGTTGAAAAGTCTTGCTCCTGTATTTGTTTAAGCAGACCGGATTTACCGTCTGTTCCGATTAAAAGGTTGTAATAATCTACGTTATCGCTTTGAAACAGGTTACATTCTGATAACTCACAAAACGTTTTTGTTTTACCTAAAAGCGATAAATCATCTCTGTCAAACACCGATTTTATAACCGGAAAAATTTGTTTTTTTATGGCATCATTTTCAACGTTTGACTCATTTTGGTTTGCAATGTGGCTTAACGCACGAATACAATAAAATCTATCTTTATCATTAGGATACAATTTTATGCATAAATCCAAAAATTCCTTATTTTGAACCATAGTATGAAAACCAAGCGAATTTGAATTATAGAGCACACTTTTAAAAAGCACATTCCCATCTAATGTTGACCAGTTTTCTTCGTTATTGATTTTATCTGTCAGTTTTTGATAAACAGTGTCAAAAGATTTATCTACAACATCAAGATATTGATTTAAATGCTCTGCTTCTTTTTCATCAATTTTATACTTTAAATCATCTTCTAAATAATGCAAAATAATATTTTTAATATTAGATATTCTAAAACCGGCACAATTTGTTCCGAATGTTTTACTAAGGTCAGATTGGTCATCATCTTTTAACGCATCATACGAATAATAAAGCATATATGCGTCTTGCAACAAAGACGAATGGTATCTGTCGGTGTTTCGTGTTTGGTTAAGGCTGTCTTCAAGTTCTTGTTTAGAGAATTTGCCGGTGCTGAAACCGCATAGTTCACCTATATACTTAGTAAATGGAGCTTCAAATGAATTTAAATCTTTTCCTTTTGCTATATGTTCTACCAGTTTTTTATCTGTTATGTGTGTCAAATGAGTAATAGCAGTAGTCAACCTTAATGTAGATTCATCTAAGAGCATAAAGTTCCACTCGTCTGCAGAAGTGGGTTGTAAACTTGTTGCGTTTATTTGTTGTTGTAAAGTTGCAAAAAAATCTTTGTTTTCAAAAAAAGCTGCCCAAAGTTTTTCTTCGCAATAGGAATGAATATTAAGATTATCGGCAGTTAAATAATCAAAAATATCGTTAAATTCTTCTTTAGGTGCATTTTTGATATACTCTGCCATATTTTCGGTAACAAACTGCATGTATGGAGCATTTTCATAACTATATGGTCTCATACTTCTTTCGGCAAAAAAGCTTTTAGCATCTTCATCTAATAAATCTTCAACCTCTGTTAGCAAGATTGCTTCATCATCTTTTTTCGCTCTTATTTTTAAAATATTATCTAAATTATTTAATGTTGCTTGAGGAGTAAGAACTTTATAGGCAGATTTTAATCTGGCAAATTTTTCAGCTTCAGATAAATTATTATTGTTCTTTATATCAATAACATCTTTATAAGCTTCAGTAATTGTTCGGGCTATAAGATGTTTATACATATCATCAATTTTTTCTAGCGGAACGGAAAATTCAACGTTTCCGTCTCTGTTTACGATAGTGCAGACTGATAATTTTTCATTTTTAATAACCATATATTCGCCCAAAGGGTTTATGGTTAATCCGCTCATAGTTTCAAATTTATCTTTTCCATTAAGATTTAAGCGTATAAATTTTAATATTTCAGGTGAAAAGTGTTTTCCGATATCGTTTTCATTAAATTCAAGTTCAAGTAAATTAAAGTTTTTAACCAATATCCCCACATAATCATTGAAGGAAGTTTTAGCTACTAAAGATTCGATATATTCAAATTTTTGAATCATTGTATCAAATTCATCGCCGGTTGCTTCACGAAATCCTTTCAGATAATGTTGTAAAATTTTAGCTGCTTTACTGTTTTCATTGTCAGCAACAATATAAGTTGTGCTAAAATCGTATGTTCTAACATTATATAAAACCTCACTCATGAGTTCTTTTCTTTTGTGAAAATCTTCAATTATACCTCTTTTCCAACTTTCCATATCAGTCATTACCAATGACCAAAATGTATCAGCTCTTTCAGGATGTTTTCTGCATATTGCCTCTACTGCATAAGCAAGGGCTTTAATATTACTTTTAGTCATTATTAATTGGCCATTGTAATCACACGCAGCTTCATCAAAAGCATCTAACCATATTTTTGTTGCAGTTTCAGCATCAGGAGCTTTTTGTATATCTGCATTTAATTTTTGAGAAAACAGTATCGGGGTAGGTCGTTTGTTTACAATTTCTTTTATATAATCATTTATGGGAGTAGCTTGCTCTACTTTATTTTCAGTATCCTCAATCACACGTTGTTTGGTTGCAATTATCATTGCATCAATACTGTTTAGACGAGTTTTATCATTAGTGTGCGGGTCTTTAAGGCTTTCAATACTTACATAACCGGAATTAAACAGTTTTGCAGCAATTTTATGAGCTTCTTCCAAATTATATCCGGCTCGAGCCATTTTTTGAATAGCTCTTAAATCAGCCGCTGTTTCTTCGGCTTTTGAATTATTATGTTCATTTTGACGTCTATATTCTTCAAAATGGCCTAACTCATGGCCTAAGATAAATGCCAGTTGGTCCTCATTTTCACATAATTTAAACAGTCTATCGGTTATAAAGATGATTTGATAACCGCCTTCTTTATGAACAAAAGCAGCATTTTCTTCTGGTTTATCAGATAAAGCAAACATTATAGGATAAGAGCTTAAATCAACGGTATCGCCGAGCAAACGTTGGCAAATATTTTGGATATACTGATGAAAGGCCAATTCATCTTGATTGTTAAAAGCAGCTAAGTTAAGACTTCTTCTTGAATATTGGTCAATATTTGATTTTATGGACTTTAATTTTTCTTCATCTGATATCATCAGTCACCTGCCTCCGAATATATACAGTCAGTTTGTCATATTTCCCTGACAAAATCAAGTTTTTTTTCAAAAAAAAGAGGGCTGTTGCTCCTCTTTTTTATTTTTTATATTTTAAGAATATTAAAAATTATTTTTTTCAATATCCATAAAATATGAAACGGTATCTGCGGAAAGCTCTTTTGTAGCTGCCGTATCGCAAAGGATAATTCCGTGCGGGTGCATTTGCAGAGCAGATATGGTCCAAACATGGCTTATACTGCCTTCAATACCATGTTTTAAGGCGGTAGCCTTATTTTCACCGGTAGCAATAATCAAAACTTCTTGAGCATCCATAATGGTTGCAACACCGACAGTTAATGCCGTTGTCGGAACTTTTGAAATATCATTATCAAAAAATCGTGAATTTGCCTTAATTGTGCTTTCGGTTAGGGTTTTTACACGTGTCCGTGATGATAATGATGAAAAAGGTTCATTAAAGGCAATATGACCATCATTTCCGATACCGCCGATAAATAAATGTATACCGCCTATGTCTTTGATGGCTTTTTCATAATTTTTACATTCTTTTTCATAATCTTTGGTCATGCCGTCAAGTATATGTATATTTTGCGGTTTTATGTTGATATGTTTGAATAAATTTTCCTCCATAAAATATCGGTAGCTTTGCGGATGAGTTGGTTCTAACCCTACATATTCGTCCATATTGAATGTTACGACATTTTCAAACGAAACCTTACGTTCATTATACATTTTAATCAACTCTTTATACAACCCGAGCGGAGTAGAACCGGTAGGAAGCCCTAATACAAAGGGTTTATCTTTTGTGGGCTTAAATTTTTTGATACGATAAACAACATAATTTGCAGCCCATTTTGAAACGACATCATAGTCATTTTTAATAATTACACGCATAGTTTTTTTCCTTTATGATAAATGTTACCTTTTATTATGGTATGTAAAATGTTCAAGTTTTTGTTAAGGATTATAATATCCGCATCATATCCGGGGGCAATTAAGCCCAAATGATCACGCCTCATAATACGAGCCGGATTGGTCGATGCCATGTGAATTGCTTGCTCAACCGTAAAGCCGTATGAAACAATGTTTTTTACGCTATCTATCATTGTAAGAGCTGAACCGGCAATTACGTTATCCGATTTGCGATAAAAACATTTATCCAAGTATACTTCTTCGCCATTTGCAATTAGTGGTTTTTTCTTTTGCCTTGTGGGTTTTAAGGCATCTGTTACCAAAACAATTTTATCCAACGATTTACAGCTTACCAAAAACTTTATAATATCAGAGTTAATGTGAATACCATCTGCAATAACTTCACAGGAAAGCTCCGGATGAATAAATACGGCACCGACTGCTCCGGGGTCACGATGATGCATTCTGCTCATTGCATTAAAAAGGTGTGTTACATGAAAAATACGAACCTGCATACCTTCAACCATTTGAGCATACGTTGCATTTGTATGACCGGCTTGCAAAACAATTCCTTTTGAAACACAATAGAGCGCCAATTCCCGCATATTTTTAAGTTCAGGCGCAACAGTCATATTGATAATATGACCTTCTGACGCATTCCATAATTCTTCCATCAGCGATATATCTACCGGAGACAGTGATTCCGGGGTTTGAACACCTAATCTGTCAGGCGATATAAACGGACCTTCTAAGTGTATACCTAAAATTTTTGCACCTTTTTCTTTTCCCATGGCTTCAACGATAGCTCTTATTCCCTGAAGCATTTCTTTTTTGGGAGCAGAATATAATGTCGGAATAAAACCCGTAACACCATATTCGGTTAACAATTCAGACATTTTCAAAATTGATTCTACACTGTAATCGTCAGTTCCGTATCCGCCAAATCCGTGAATGTGAGAATCAATAAATCCGGGAGCGACATAAGCGCCTTTGGCATCAATAAATGTGGTTTCCGGCTTAAATGTTTTTTTCAAAAAACGTGCTTCGTTAAAGACATCAATGATTTTATGTTGTTTTATTAAAACAGCACAGTTTTTCATTGTTGAAAAACCATTTAAAACCGTTGCATTATGGATACAAATCTCTGCTGCCATCTTTACTCACCTTTAATAATGTGGAGGAGGGGTCTCTTCAGATAAAGGTTTAACCGAGTTTTCCTTTATCATTGAAACTAATAACTTATTTTCTTTTATTAGTTTGTCGATAAGTTTACCTTGCTTAAAAACGACATCATTAAGCTCGTCAACCGTTTTTTGCAGGTTGGCGATAGCTATTTCTATGTCAATGAGGCGTTTTTCCATGCTTTTTCTTTCGTTACTGTGCTGGATAACCAACAACCTGATGATATGTTACAATTTCATCTTCGGGTAAATTCAGTGCTTTATGCACACCTTCGGCATCAATATAACCTCTGATAACGGTAGCTAGTCCTTTTTCGGCTGCGTATAAATATACGTTTTGATAAGCAGAACCGCTATGAGCATAAGCATAATGTTTTCCGCCGGCATATATCAGGTGAACAGGTGAAACATTAACAAAGTCTTGTTTAGCCAAATAGGGCATTAAATCAACATCGGAATATTTATCGAGCTTATTGTTTATACCGTCATAAAGCCATACTTTATTATCGTATATAACAAAAACTTTCAAATCTTGCTCATTTTTTCCGGTAGCGATTGTGCGGGTATTATGAGAGTTTGTACCAAATGCTGACCACAAGATATTGCTTAAAACGTCTAAATCGATTTTTTTATCGGAAATATTTCTGATTGTCGCTCTGGCGTCAATTAACTTCATTAAAGGAGTGTCAATTTCCGGTTTAGGAAGCTTGATTTCTGTTGCATTTGCATTTAAACCGATTAAAATTGTTGAAGCTAAAATAGAAGTAAATAATGTTTTTTTCATGGTAAATTCCTTTCATGTTATGTTTTAATTATATTTGTTTTTCATCACATAACAACATATTTATTTTACTTTTAACAATAAAAAATTGATTGACAAAATATGGATAAGGTGTTAGCATTCATCAAACTTTAAATTTTTTTGTATGAAGAAATATTATTCAGAACTAAACATTCAAGATGACGGTAATATTGCGATAGCAACAGTTACTGCAGACAATAACGAACAGGTTACTTTCAAGGTTGTTAACGCCAAAACCGTTTATGCGGTTGACAACACCGAAAATGACCGTAACTGCATATATCATCTGCTGACAAACGAGGCCGGAAAGTATATGCCGTTCTATCAAAGACCGGGTTTTTGCGCTGAAACCGAAACCATACAGATTGAAGAAAATTTTGATGACTTTGAAATTCTTTCTTCAAGGTGTGCTTGCGGTTATAAAAAAGATTTTGTGCTTAATTCGGTTATCTTGAAAAAAGGAGAGAGTTGGTCGCATTGGATGGGCGGAAGTGTTACTGATATGGGCAAAAAAATTGCTCCACGAGCCTATTACAATGAAGAAA
>JBGVOY010000125.1:0-2030 GCA_045126755.1 Alphaproteobacteria bacterium
CTACACTAAAGCTGTTCAAAATATTATTGGGTCTTAAAATTTATGTTTATATTATACCCGATAATAATCATATTTTGAATATTTGTATAACAGGCATCATAGGTGTAATTGGGTTGATTACATACTAGTTGCCATAAATCATATCATATATGATTACATTTATCAAAACAGCCGATGCAGCCGGCTTTGGTATCCTTTCCGTAGCTCTTTCAAGACTTCACAACGCAACTTGCGTTATTATCCCTCAGGCAACAACTGCAGAGGAGCACGATGCAAAGTCAAATTCCATCTACGAGATTCTCTCGGAGATTATGGACGTAAAGCTCATGAAAATCAGCTTTGCTGAGCGCAGTGTGTTCGAAAAGGAAGCTTGGGATGCCATAGCAGATCTGAAGGCCGGTAAGTTCACCGCTGAGGACTGGAACAAGCTTGCAAAGGTTCGTCTCGCGTTTAGGCGCCGTGATGTTCCGTATGTTTACCACGACCTCATGAACAGAGATAATACGCTGGTTATCTTCAGCAAGATAATCTCGGATGAGGCGTTCGGAGTATCTGCCAAGCAGCAGTCTCTGACTTCATGGCACGTAGAGAACATCATCAAGAACGGCAACTGCGTTTACGGACAGCACTTTAACAAAGTGACTGACAAGGACAACGTCGTAAAGTTCGCTCTTGAGAACAAAATGTACGTGCCAGGGTTGAATGAAAATCCGGAAGTCTTCGGTATCAGAGGTCGTCGCCATGGAGATTACGATGGGATGTTCCGTGCCTGCAATAAGGCTGTGATGGTCCCTGGAACGTCGCTGTGGATTATCCTGTTTTTCTACCCGTGGATAAGGACTCTTATTCCTTACACCACAGGTATCGAAGACTGGGCGACAATCGCTGAGGCTTGGCGTAATGAAGGCTGGAAGTTCTACACGGTGGAGTTTAATGAGAACTCTAATCCGGAGAACGTAAAGGCACAGATTGAATATGGTTATAACAACCTTTAATCGTCTGTTGCCATCGGGTATGAATTTGGAGCGGGAATTTCCCGCTCTTTTTTATTGCAGAGTTTATTTTTTTGTTTTATTGTCTATTTATTATAAATAAACAACAGTTGTATATTTATCAAATGGAGAGATTAAATGAAAAGAATTTTATGTTCTGTTTTGAGTTTTATGTTTTTGTGCGGCTTTATTCCGCTTTCATCGTTAAATGGCGGTATAGAGGTTACGACAAATAGTCCGGGATGGGAAATTGATACATCAAATTCTACAATCAAAGCTTATAATGAAAAGTCAAAAACAGAACTTACGATTAACTTGGCAGACTTACTGCCTAGCTCTGTTTATTGCGTATCCAATAAAAAAGTAAAAGATATTAAGATTAGTGTATCTATCCACAAAATTGCTTCTGAAGGAGAAGGAAATTGGGAAAAATCTTTCGAAAAAACCAAAATTTATTTTTCAGGAAAAGGTTCTTCAGATGAAAGAAAAGTTTATGCCTCTAACTTAATCAAAGACAACAACAGAGTATCAGCCGGAGTGGTAACCGTCGGAACTTTAGACTTTTTATCACCGATTACGTGTAAAGATATTGATAATATGACTATGCGTATTTACGGCATGAAAGACGGAAACAGAAATATTGATACATTAATCTTAAAAATAAAATTATCTAAATAAAAAAAACGCCGTGAAGGCGTTTTTTTTATATAAGAAGCATAATTTCAGCTCTTAAATTTTCCAAACCTTTTTTCTTTTCCGAACTTGTAGGTAACACAACAGGATGTGCAGCAGCGTGCTCTTTTAGTATATTTTCGGTTTCTTTAACAACCTTTTCAACTTCACGAATCCCGACCTTATCTGTTTTAGTAAGAACAATTTGATATGTTACTGCTGATTTATCCAGCATTTTCATAATATCTAAATCTACCTTTTTAATACCGTGTCTGCTGTCAATCATTAAAAAAATACGGCGTAAATTAGGTCTGCCTTGTAAATATAACGACATTACATTTTGCCATTTCTTTACATCTTCAGGAG
>JBGVOY010000126.1:0-3540 GCA_045126755.1 Alphaproteobacteria bacterium
TTATGTTGACGGCTATGGGGGAAACTGCTGACAGAATTATCGGTCTGGAAACAGGCGCTGATGATTATTTGGCAAAACCTTTTGAGCCGCTTGAGTTAATTCTGCGAATCAAAAATATATTGAAACGTTCTCCTGTCGAAAAGACGGATATTTCCGCACCTTTGAATTTGGGGTTATGTTTGTATGATATTTTGAAAAAAGAACTTACAACCAAGCAAGGTAACATTGTTCATATTACTCCGGTTGAACAAATGCTGTTAAACGTTTTAAGTCAAAAGCCGGGGCAGATTTTTACAAGAGAAAAGTTGGCTGAAATTTTAGGTTCAGGTCAAAGTCCGCGTTCTATTGACGTGCAAATAACAAGATTAAGGAAAAAAATCGAAAAAGATTCAAAGAATCCGAGATATTTACAAACCATTCGCGGTAAAGGTTATATGCTTTTGCCGGAATAATCAAAATAGGAGAAAATTATGCATATTAAATTTCCCAAAAAAATGGAAGGCCCTATGCGTTATTTGAAGTTGAAATTGCTTCCTAAAACGCTGTTTTTCAGAACAATGCTTTTGATTATCATTCCGCTGATTGTCGTGCAGATAGTATCTGTTGTGGCATACTTTAGCGGCAGTTGGGGTAAAGTCGGCAGAAGGTTGTCTGATAATTTAAGTTCTAATATGGCATTTGTGGTTAATTTGTCAGAACAAAATTTTGCTGAGTTTGAAAATATCAAAAGTCTGACCAAAAAACTTTATAATTTAGATGTGGAATTTTTTGACAATGATGCTAAATATTCTGAAATGTATAAAACGTCAAAAAATAATGACATGGTAACAGGTTTTTTTGAAGAGGCATTAAAAAGAGATTTTCCTGATGCGGAAACAAATTTGTATTTAACCGAAGGTTCATCTAACTTAATTGCGCTTGTTGACACTAAAGACGGATTATTTAAGTTTTCAACATCAACCAAAAATATATTTTCATCATCTTTGTTTGGTTTTATTGCATGGATGGTAGGAACGTCTTTACTTTTGTTTATTGTTTCTTCGCTGTTTTTGAGAACTCAGGCTCGTTCAATTAAACAGTTGGCAGAGGCTGCGGAAGATTTCGGTAAAGGTATTGATACTCCGTTTAAGCCTTACGGGTCATCGGAAGTAAGAAAAGCAGGTATTGCTTTTACAAAAATGAAAGAACGAATCAATCGTCAAATTTCTGAACGGACTCAAATGCTTGCCGGCGTTTCACATGATTTAAGAACACCTTTAACTCGTATGAAGTTACAACTTGCAATGCTACCAAAAAATGATGAAAATAAAGAGTTTGTTGAAGATATTACCGAAATGGAAAAAATGCTTGACGGATACTTGGCATTTGTCAGCGGAGAAGGTGGTGAAGTTAATACTTTTGTTGATATGAATGAAATGATACTCAGCATATTAAATAAATTCCGCAACTCTAAAACTATGATACGCTATACGACCAACGACCAAGTAAGTGCAATTCAGGGACGTGAGCAAGCATTAAAAAGGGCGGTTACCAATATTATCTCTAATGCTTTTTATTATGGCAAAACGGTTGCCGTTGCTCTAGAAAGCAACAACACTAAAATGGAAATAAGAGTCGAAGATGATGGTCCGGGGATTCCTGAAGATAAAAGAGAAGAAGTATTTAAGGCATTTTATCGCATTGAAGGTTCTCGCAATAAGGAAACCGGAGGTGTCGGTTTAGGGTTGTCAATAGCCAGAGATATTATTGTTTCACATGGTGGAACAATAGAACTTGGCGATAGTGATATGGGAGGCTTGAGGGTACTCATTCATATTCCCTTATAATTCGCATATCAGAAAATATGTATTTAAATAATATAAATTCCGGAGATTATTGTTTCCGGAATTTTTTGTTTTGTTTATCAATTCTTGAAAATATGTAAAAAATGATTTACAGTATTGACTGCTTATGAACAAAAGAGGTTATTATGAACAATTTAAAAGTTTGGGCTTTTTTATACAAATATATTAAACAAGCAAAATATATGGTTATCTTACTTTTGCTGATGTTTTTTGCCGCAAGTTTTTTAATGCGTATGCAAAATTATATTGTTGCTGAAATGATAGGTGTTTTGACTAATGCAAAAGATTATCCGAATCTTGGTGTTACACTGATAAAATATATATCAGGTCTTGCTTTAGTGTTGTTTATTTTAAGTGCCGGAGATGGTTTAAGGCGTGTTGTTGAAGCTTGGTTTGTTCCTTCGTTTAATGCCAAAGTCGCTAAAGATTTATTTGTGATGACGCACAGGCATTCAATCAAATTTTTTGAAGAAGAGTTATCCGGTAATATTTCAGGTAAAGTTAAAAATATTTTGAGTAATGTCGAAAATATGTATATGCATATTTTGTTCGGGTTTGTTATGCCGATTATGGAAATGGGGATGTGTTTGGCATTTATAGCTTTTGTAGATATTAAATTAGCATTACTTATAGGTTTGGTAAATCTTGTTTTTTTGACCGTCAATTTATATTATCGTAGGCAAATTGTTCCTTATTCTGCCATAACCTCCAAACTTGGCGCTGCGGCAAACGGTATTTTTGTTGATACGGTTACCAATTCGGTTTTAGTAAAAAGTTTTGCAAATTATTACAAAGAAAAACATACTTTTTTTAAAGCTATAAGAGAATCTGCCGTTGCCAAGAAAAAGGAATTTATAAAAATAGCAAAACTAAGTTGGCTGTCAAAGACTTCTTTTGATTTGATGTTTATTATATGCTATTCCATTGTTTTTTATTTTTGGTATAAATACGATTTGAGTATAGCAAATGTAGTGCTTGTTACATCTTTGTTTTCATCTTTAACCGGTGCTATCAGAAGTATGGGTTATATGGCGAGTAATTTTGCTCAAGTATTCGGTTCAATAAAAGACGGACTTGAACTGTTAAATAAACCTTGTGAAGTGGTAGATAAACCGGATGCAAAAAAAATGAAAATCAAAACCAACGAGGTTGTTTTTGATAAAATGAACTATACGTATAAAAACAATAAATCATTATTTAAAAATTTTTCACTTAAGATTGAGGCTAATAAAAAAATTGGTCTGGTAGGGCATTCCGGCGCAGGTAAATCTACTTTAATAAAGCTTTTATCACGTTATTATGATATAATGGGCGGAAAAATTTTAATTGGCGGAGTGGATATATCTTCCGTAACACAAGAAAGTTTACGCAAACATATAGCTCTTATTCCGCAAGAAAGCACACTTTTTAATCGCTCTATTATGGAAAATATCAAATATGGTAATCCTAAAGCATCTGACAAACAGGTAATTGCTGCCGCAAAAAAAGCTTATATTCATGATTTTATTATGTCATTACCTGATAAATATGAAAGCAAAGTTGGAGAAAGAGGTGTTATGCTTTCGGGGGGTGAACGTCAGCGAATCGCTATTGCCAGAGCAATTTTGAAAAATGCACCGATTTTAATTTTGGATGAAGCAACATCTGCTCTTGATAGTGAAAGTGAGCGCTTTATACAAAGGTCATTAAAAGAATT
>JBGVOY010000127.1:0-2608 GCA_045126755.1 Alphaproteobacteria bacterium
TTTTCATAGTTGGCATTTTTTAATAAAAACAGCATTACTCAAAAAACATCAGATTACGTATCCGAAACTTTCATTATGTGAAGATGTTCCTTTTGTCTTAAATTTACTTATTAAAGCAAAGAAAATTGCTTTTATTAAAGATGCACTATATTACTATGTTCAACATCAAAATTCTATTGTCCATAATGTAAAAGATAAAATTTTTGATGTGTTTGAAGTGTTTTCATTATCCGAAAAAATACTTCCGAAACATTATTATGATAAATTTTTAAAATGGAAAATAAGTTTGTTGGTCGGACTATATTATAATCGCTATAAAAGCATAACAAATGAACAATTTGAAAATTTAATAAAAGAAAAATTAACATCAAGTGAGTATGAACTGTTTAAGACAGAAAAAGAATATCAGCAAAAGACAATAAAAAAATATAAATTAGGTAAAATTACTTTACTATCAATAGTAAACTATCATCATAAGCAGAAATATTATGTATTGGGAGTTTTAGTATATAGAAAAAGAAAGGTATATAATACGAAAAATATGGATAATGCTGTTATATAACTAAATTTTTGTAATATGTGTTGTAATTAAGAATAAAAGTGATAATATTTTTTATGTTTTTTCATAAAGGATAAATATGGATTTTTTTGATACACATATTCATTTGCAAGATTTTGATGATACTAATGTTATAAATTTGCTGAAAGATGGGCAGATATCTAAATGTATTTGCGTTAGTGTCAAACAAACGGATTGGCAAAAAGTTGCTGATATTTATGAAAAGTATCCGGATGTTATTGTGCCGGCTTTCGGACTTCATCCGTGGTATGCGCATGAAAAAACATCTGACTGGGCAGAACAATTAGAAATATATTTACAAAAATATCCTTTATCATTGATTGGAGAATGTGGTTTTGACGCTCTGAAAAATGTTGCTTTTGATGTTCAAAATGAAGTGTTTAATGTGCAAATAAGTTTAGCAAATAAGCATAATAAAAGCTTGATTATTCATGCAGTTAAAGCAGATGTTTGGCTGAATAATATATGGAACATATTGCCTGAAAAATTTGTATTTCATTCGTTTAATGCAAGAGTAGAGTTATTGAAAAAAATTAAAAAATATGGCGGATATGTGGCTTTTAACAAGAAGATTTTGAAAAATAAACAAGCAAAAGAAATTATTTTGGAAGCTGATGCCGATAAACTTCTGATTGAAACAGATGCTCCTTATCAAAGCAATATTGCAGATTTATCTTTTTTGATTGAAAATTTGGCACTTATCAGAAATGAAAATGTTGCAGATTTAGCAGAATGTGTTTATGATAATGCCGAGGAGTTTGTTAAAAATGGATAATAATCGCTTTATGAGAACCGAAGCTTTGTTAGGAAGCAAGGCAATGGATAAAATTAAAAATTCAACGGTTATGATTATAGGGCTTGGTGCTGTCGGCGGATATGCTTTGGAAGCAACAGCAAGAGCCGGTGTCGGCCATTTAATATTGGTTGATTTTGACAGTTTTGATGAAACAAATATAAATCGTCAAATATTAGCTCTAACTTCTACTATCGGTAAAAAGAAAACAGATGTGGCAAAAGAAAGGGTTATGCAAATAAACCCAGACTGTAAAGTTGATGTTGCAGATTGTTTTATTGATGCTTCTAATGTTAAGCAATTATTGCGTTGTAAGCCGGACTTTGTAATTGACGCCATTGACAGTATAAAGCCTAAATGCGAATTGATAAAATCAATGATAGATGAAAATATTGATTTTATATCTTCTATGGGAGCTGCTCTTAAAACGGCTACAGATACCATTAAAATTACGACACTTGATAAAACAATTAACTGTTCTATGGCAAGAGTTATGCGTCAAAATTTGAAAAAAATGGGTGCAGATATTAAAAAAGTTAACTGTGTTTTTTCGTCAGAGCAGTGCGTATTGCCTCAAAACGCAATTATACCGACTGAAAAAGGAAAAAAACAAATTTTAGGATCTCTTCCCACAATTACGGCAATATTCGGGTTGATGATGGCAAATTATGTCATGAATAAATTGATAAAAAAACTTGAAAAATAGTTTGGCTATAATAAGATACGTTCTGTAAGTAGGTTTTTATGCAAGTTAATTACAGAAATATTTGGAATATGAGTTATCCGATATTAGTTTGTTTGCTTATGCAACAACTAATCGGTATAACCGATGTTGTCTTTTTAGGACGTCTGGGAGAAGTGGAATTAGGCGCGGCAGCCCTCGGTTCGACTTATTTTTTTACTATATTTATGGTTGCGTTCGGTTTTAGTAATGGCGCTCAAATTATTATGGCGCGGCGCAATGGCGAACAAAATTATGCAGATATCGGTCCTGTTTTTTATCAGGGATGTTCTTTTTTAATGATTTCAGGGATTATGTTTATTCTGTTATCATACATTTGTACTCCCTGTATATTAAAGTTTTTAATAGATAGCCCTCAAATCTATCAGGCTACATTGGATTATGTTAATTGGCGTATGTGGGGATTGCTTACTTCGTCTTTGATTGTTATGGAAAGAAGTTTCTTTGTCAGTATTACCAAAACAAAAGTGTTAACGATTGTTTCATTGGTGAT
>JBGVOY010000128.1:0-4326 GCA_045126755.1 Alphaproteobacteria bacterium
AGTTTTAGGAACGACGCAAGATGTAAATGACGATATTTTCTTAAAGATTTCCGTTAATTCTGTTCCTGAAAAAGGAAAAGCCAATAAAGAACTGATTGCTTTTATTGCAAAAAAACTTAAAATAGCAAAATCAGAAATTGAGATTATAAGCGGTGAACTTGATAAGTGGAAAAAAATTAAGATAAATTCAGATAAAATTTCAGAACCTGATTTAATAAATCTGGCGGAGGAAAAATAATGACAGCAAAAATACTTAACGGCAAAGAATTAGCCGCATCAATAAAAAATGACCTAAAAGAAAAAATTACATACCTTAGTAAAAAACCTCACCTTGCCATAATTCTTGCCGGCGATAACGAAGCAAGTCAGATTTATGTCAGAAACAAACTTAAATCCGCAGACGAAATAGGTATTAAAACATCGTTACATCTTTTAGATAATGCGGTTTCACAGACAGAACTGGAAAATCTTATAACAAATCTTAATCAAGACCGTAACGTAAATTCAATTATGGTTCAATTACCTTTGCCTAAGCAAATTGATGAAAAAAAAATTCTAAATCTTATTGACCCTAAAAAAGATGCCGACGGATTTCATCCATATAACATAGGGCTTTTGCAAAACGGTTCACAACAAGGTGTAATTGCCGCAACTCCAAAAGGAATTATAAAATTATTGGAAGAAGCAAAAATAGATTTTACCGGAAAAAACGCTCTTGTAATAGGTCGTTCGCAAATTGTCGGTAAACCCGTTGCCATGCTGCTTCTTAATAAAAATTGCACGGTAACCGTTGCTCACTCGAAAACAACAAACCTTGAACAACTGATAGCAAATTCCGACATTATTATCGCAGCTTGCGGTTGTCCGAAAATGGTTAAAGGTGCATCACTAAAAGACGGAGTTATAATTGTTGATGTCGGTATAAATCGATTAGACGGTAAATTATGTGGTGATGTAGACTACGAAAGTGCTTTGGAAAAAGCTTCATACATAACCCCCGTTCCGGGTGGTGTCGGTCCTATGACTATTGCAATGCTTTTAGAAAACACTTATCAGGCCTTTTTAAATCAGCAATAAAATCAGTCTTTCAAATCATTGTTAAAATACCACACGACAGCATTTAAATCGTGTCCGCAAACTTCTTTGATTTGATCAATAATTACTTTTTTACTGGATATAAAACACTTATTTTTACCACCCTCGTCCGTGCAATAAGAACCATCATTTTTTTGCAATTTTAAAGAGTCTTGCTGCGGATATATATCTTTTTTGAGGTGGTAAGGAAACTGTTTTCATATTTTTTACTTGCAAAGACATATAAAATATTTAATATAAGCATTGTCGTCAAATGGCGATGGTGTCTAAACAACATCTTCCAAAAGAATCTCCTTAATTATGGGGAGTGAACGATATAAGGCATTTTTGCGCGAATAAGTTTGACTGACTTTTGGCAGTTTTTGAGCTCCCCACCTTAGTTTTAAGGTGGTTTTTGTTTTAATAAATAAAAATTAAGAGAGTTAAAAACTATGGAAAAGGATAAGGCTCATATTACCAGTTCGGTAAAATATCAATTATTATATCGGCTTAAAGAATACATACAGGAAAATAATATTTCTTATGAATATTTAGAACAAAAAACCGGACTTCCGCTAATATATTTTACAAGATTTGATACTGAACATCGTATTTCGTTGGCAAATTTTTTTAACATACTTAAGGCTTTAGATTTATGGTTTGAAATTAAACTTAAAAAACAATCTAAGTAGTAATACCTCAAAAAAGATATATATCCACTTTATATTTGATATTTAAAAAAGCCTCTGAATTTTCAGAGGCTTTTGATAAATCTGATAAATTAGTATCTTTTAGCCATTTCAGACAAAGGAATAACCTTAATTTTATCAGCAAAACCGGCAGCACCGAACTCAATATAACGAGCTTCGCAAACTTTTTGCATTTCTTCAATAGCCGGTTTTAAGTATTTACGAGGGTCAAATTCTTTCGGATTTTCTGCAAATACTTTACGAATTGCACCTGTAATAGCCATACGGCAGTCGGTATCAACGTTAACTTTTCTTACACCTGACTTAATACCTCTGACAATTTCCTCAACCGGAACACCGTATGTTTGAGGAATTGCACCGCCATAAGCATTGATTAAATCTTGTAACTCTTGCGGAACGGAAGAAGAACCGTGCATAACCATGTGAGTGTTAGGTAATTTTTGATGAATTTTTTCAATTACATCAATAGCTAAAATATCTCCATCAGGTTTGCGGGTAAATTTATATGCGCCATGAGATGTTCCGACAGCAACGGCTAAAGCATCTACGTTTGTTTCTGCAACAAAGCGAGCAGCTTCATCAGGATCGGTAACAAGACGTTTTTTATCGATTATACCTTCAGCGCCATGTCCGTCTTCTTTATCTCCTTTTCCTGTTTCTAACGAACCGATAACGCCTAACTCACCTTCAACCGAAGCTCCGACAGCATGAGCACGAGCAACTACCTCTTTGGTAACATTAACGTTATATTCAAAAGAAGAAGGTGTTTTACCGTCAGCTTCTAAAGAACCGTCCATCATAACGGAAGAATATCCGTTAACAATAGCTGACTGACAAATACTTACTGAAGAACCGTGGTCTTGATGTAAACAAATCGGCAATTCCGGAAACATTTCAATTCCGGCTTGAACCATATGACGAATCATCGGATCGCCGGCAAATTTACGAGCACCGGTAGATGTTTGCAAAATAACTGGTGCATTAACCTTGCGAGCTGCTTGCAAAACTGCAATAACTTGTTCCATATCGTTAATATTAAATGCCGGAACACCATATCCGTTTTCGGCAGCATGGTCAAGAATTTGACGCATAGAAACTAAAGGCATATTATTCTCCTATTAAAAATTTTTAAAATTCAATGAAAATATACGTCAAATAAGATATTTTGCAAGTATAAACTATGGACATATAAACAATATCATGATATATTAAACTCGTAAAAGGATTATACTTATGGCAAAAAAGAATCTAAAACAAAAACTGATAATTACCGCTATCGGCATTAGTGCCTTATTGGGAGTAGCTGGCTTTGGTATGCGAGCAAAATATAAGGATAATCCTAAAGCGACAATAACACTCATCGGTGAAAAGGTATCATTGAGCAAATTTTACAGATGCGTATCTTATGATAAGTCCAAAGATGATTTTTATTATTCAAACGGTCAAAGCAGTTTTTATTTCAGTGAGCTTGACGATTCGCTTTTTCAATATAAGCAACATTTAAATAAGATAGCACAAAAACCTTTAACCATTAAACACGATACAATTTATGTAAAAGATACCTGCAACAAAAAAAATCGCTATTCGCTTATTGCCGTTAATAAAGATAACATTACATCAACCAACGGGTTATATGTCAGCGACACCAGAAGCATTACCATAAACCATTTTTTAGCCTACGATTCGCAAACACAACAAAAAGCTCAAAGCTTTTTAAAACAAAAGGATGTAGCAAAACAACAAGTTGAAAAACAAGAAATTCAACATGACCATAACTTTATAAATGGTATTACCGCCCCTGTAGGATCTGCCAAAGAACTGATTGAAAATATGTATCATGATGAATTTATCGGGCATTTAAATCAAGTATTGGCGCAATATGATTCGTATATAAAAACAAAAGATATAAATTGCTTTTCCCTTAATTTTATGAAACAAGCCGTATTACAAGGTAATCTGAGAGCCAAATATCCCTTATCGGATACCGAAAAAAAGCTTATTGCAAACGGCATAATAAATGAAGTTACCGGCAATTCACACTATAAAGTTTCTACCGTTAAAAATGCGGTTAAAAATGCTCGTTTAGGAAATACAAAAACCTTCAAAGAAAATAAAACGCATCAAAAAACCTTATTGTATAAACTGTATACTTTTAAGGTAAACGGACAAACGGAAAGTTTTTATCCTTATTTTAAAAATGCAAATTTAAATATTACCGAAGGACAAATCAAACAGGTTGAAGAAGCTATGGCTATAGCATCAGCCCAAAACGAACCTTTAACCGACTTAAGAGATAAGCAGCTTCAAGAAGGTAACAAATCATTAAAAGCACATCTGCTTAAGAAAAAAATTGCTTCTTATATTCCTTAATCTTTAGCGTGATGTTGTAAATTATAAAATTTAGAATATTCGCCCTTTGCTTCAAGCAATTCTTTATGTGTGCCGCGTTCAACAATTTTACCTTTTTTCAAAACAATCAACTCATCCATTTCATTTAAAGTCGAAAGCCTGTGAGCAATGGCAATAACCGTTTTACCTCTCA
>JBGVOY010000129.1:0-14031 GCA_045126755.1 Alphaproteobacteria bacterium
TTGAAGCGATGCGGGTATAGCTCAGGGGTAGAGCGCAACCTTGCCAAGGTTGATGTCGTGGGTCCGAATCCCATTGCCCGCTCCAATTAAAACAAAAAGCTCCCGAATGGGAGTTTTTTTTGTTTTAATGGTTAGCGGCAACAGATGAGGACCCACGAAGAAGTGGTCCGACAAGGATGAGAGGCAGACGGGAGTATGCCGGTGAGGGCTGTAAAGCCCGAGCGACGACGCAGAGGCGAGTAAAACGAGCCAATCCCATTGCTTTTTTCCAATTAAAACAAAAAGCTCCCGAATGGGAGTTTTTTTGTTATTTGCTTATTTGTTAAAATAAATGCTTTGATTTAGTTGTTGCCATATTTTTACAAGACCTTCGTTAAAATAATCAGTAACCGCTTTATCAAGATTAGCGGGGATTTTATAATAAATTTGCGCAAGTGTTCCGGATATCAGCAATACAGAATAGTTGTGTTTTTTTAATGATGTTACATTATTTATTACATCTTCAAAAGTAGTTGATTTCAAAAAGCAGTTTAGCGCAATTAAGGGTATGTTTTCATCAGAAAAATCTGATATATTATCTGTTTGAGATGAGAAAAAATTGTAATTATTCAATAGATATTTTTTTACATAATTTATGTCATATTTTTGCAAAAAGCTCATACTTACCGCTAATATTTCGGCAGATTTTAATATATTTTCCTTGTTTGTTTTTTCGGTTATAACAAGTTGAGATATTTTTTTTACTATATCAAGAACTCGGATATTGCTAAGCCTTAAAAGCCGGTTAATCATAGATTTGTTCCAAATTGATGAAATGTCATTGTTTGCAACCATCCAATCATAAAAATCTGCTGTATGCTTTTCATCCGGTATAATTTTAATTGTTTTATTTTTTAAGTTTTCACAATAGATTTTTGTTTCAAACATTAACTTACACAGACTTAAATATATTTTGGGACATATTTTGTTTTGATATTTGCTCGTTTTTGTAATGTTTTTATCGGCACTTAATATTTTTACATCGTTAACATATAACTCCCTGTAACAACTAAGATTTTTAGCTATACCGTGTTTTTTACCGTTATCGTAAGGAACGCAAGATGATATACTTCCGTCATTATCAAATGTTTTTGCATAGCCGTGCAGTTTACCTTTATAAAATGAAAATTCACTAACCGGATTATTTTCTACAAAATGTTTTTCTGTTCCATGTTTTATACCATTTACGTAGGTTGTTTGGCTCATAAAAAAATTGTCGGTATCATAAACTTTTTCAATACCGTGCTTTTTGCCGTTTTTGTAGTAACACTCTTCCCAAAAAGAAGAGTCTTCGTGTATATATTGTTTTTTATAGAATCCGTTTTTTACCATTTGATGTTCCTTCCGGTTGTGTTTTTTTAATAAGTATGCAAAAGATTACGACATTTTTTGGCGTAAACGGCTGTTATGTGCATATTGAATATAATAAGGAGATAAATATGAATTTTCAAAAATATTTAATATATGAACAAGATGGTAAAAAATATAACTTATATAATTTGCCTAAAGGTTTTGTAATTGAAAATGATATAGACATAAGCGGTAAAAATTTGAGGAGATTACCTGATTTATCAGATGTAGAAGTTAGAAAAAGTTTTGATTGCAGTAATAATAACTTAACATCGCTAAAAGGAGCGCCGAAAAAGGTTGGAGGAGCTTTTAATTGTGCAAAAAACAAACTTACTTCGTTAGAAGGGGCGCCGGTAATTGTCGGCGGTATGTTTCTATGCTGGCAAAATGAATTAACATCATTGGCAGGAGGTCCCAAACAAGTCGGAGGTTCTTATTTTTGTGAAAACAATAAACTTATTTCACTTGAAGGAGCGCCCGATAAAATAAACAGAAACTTTTCTTGTTCAAATAATTTACTTACTTCCTTAAAAGGAGCGCCTCTAAGCGTCGGTAAAATATTTTCTTGCGAAAATAATAAATTGGAATCGCTGGATGGTGCACCAAAACGAATCGGATTAGCCTTTTTTTATGATAAAAAGAAATTTTTGGTAAAAAATGTGTGGAAAAAAATAAAAAATAAGATAATAAATATGGTGTTTTTTAAAAATATTTATAATTAGTCTATTTTTTATAATGCTTAATATGTTGTTTTAGCGTCAATATAAAAAAATTATATTTTTTTAAAAAAATATATTGACAAGTTTGTCAAATAGTGTTAAAACATATTTCATAAATTAAGTATTAGCGAATTATTTTGAAACTTAAACAACAGTAGGGTTGATAATAGTTCGTCTAAAAAGAGGTGTTAAATCAAAAAAAATATCGAGCATGCGAATACGTTCTCCTACTTGTTATCTGATTTTTTAGTTTTTCTAGGTCCATAAATGAGTTTAACCACCGGTGATACAATAAAAGGCAATTCGCTGGTATAATACGACAAAGCCATGAGAATTAGAGATCAGACTTAAAATCTAAGTGTATATTTTCTAAGGTCCGCTAAATCAATTAAATCCATTAAAAATGAAACGGTATGAACAGAATTAGAGATATGCCCCTAGATTAAAAAAAATTTTTTTTAATATAGTAGTAACCCAGCCCCCCCAGTTGTTCAGAAGGGGGCTTTTTTTGTTTTAAATTGTATTAGCGTTGACTTTTGACAAAACAAATGATAGAATTACAAGTGATTTAATAATTACTTAGATATATATGAAAATTTACGACCGCGCGGGTTTTGGTTACGAGGTAACAGAAAACCCAACAACAGAGAAGAGTTATGTTTCATTTACAACAGAGGGTAAGCCTGTAGTTGTTCGTGAAGGCAAAGAGGTAAAATCTTCGTTTTTCACAGACGGCGAGGGACGATGGGCAAGACTTACAGATTCTTCAAACGAAACTAAGCTTGCAAAAGCTTTGAAGAGTAAGGAGAATCCGGTAATCGCCTACAAGGACGGCAAAATTATTTGCCAGCTTGTTCCTCTGATAGGCATTATATGGCACGATTCAAAGGGTAATAAATTTTTCCTTGTTTCAAGATATGAAAGAGAGGAAATGGAGTCTGACAATCTGCCATATATTACCGCAGAAAGTGAAGGAACATACGAAACTCTGCGCTACATCGCTTATAACGGCACTGAGGAAGTAGAAGTTCCGCGTATTCTCTATAATGAGAAGAATCGCCGTTTTACGGTAGGCGTGAACTACAAGGCTATGGCATACGATAAGATGCGAAAAGACGGAACAGCTTCCGTTGCTATCAAGAATGCCTTGAAGCCGGTATATGCTCGTAAGGCTGAAACAGATGAGTTCATAATGGCTCATACCAACGGAGCTTACGAGGCAAACGAGGTTGCTAACGAGGGCGAGTGGATTGTAGAGTATGTATCCGGAGGCGGATCTTGGGCAGTTAAGCCTGAAGAGTTCGTCAAAAGATATGAGTTCTACTCTGTCGATGAAAAAGGTAGAGCGATTTTTATTGCAAAGGAGAATCGTAGTGTATGGGTACATCTTTTCGGAGATTTCCTCGGATGTATGCCGCAGTGGGGCGATTCTATGGTGGCAATGAGTAATCCTCAGGTAAATATCACCAATCCGAACGACGTGTATGCTTGTTCATACATTGAGTTCTATGGTAAGGAAGATATGGATGGCTCATACATCGTAGTCGACACCATCTACCTTGGCGCACCAAAGTATGCCGTAGAAGAGTTCTACCGCACGCTTGCCGGATACATTGAGACTGCATTCGGAGTCCCAAAATCTAGGATTAACAGCTCAACATTGAGCGATTATCTGCAGATGACTATGGGAATTCCGGTTTCTCTTACTGTACTTCAGGCAAGGGTGGCTGAGGCTGCTGCGGCTTAATTATTAAGTTTCGGGGTGGTAAAATACCACCCTGTCTTTTTTTAAAATTTTTCTTTATTTTTTAGATAAAAAGAATTATACTCAATCACATACATCAATTACTTAAACATTATGAATAGACTTCTTTTAATCGGGTTGCTTTTGTTTGCACCGATGATGGCTGTTGCGCAATATCCTGATTGGGAACAATTCTCGTCCGATATTAAAGAAAAGCCATCGTGGAATGAGGTAAAAGGATCTTGTCTTCTCTATGGGGAATATAACTTTTATGAAAAAACACCACTTGCCGGAGTAGAGCTTTGTTGTAACATCGGTTACATTAAAGGTGGCGTAGAATTCGGATGGAGTTATCTTTCTCACGATGAAATTAAGAATCATTTTTACTATGTTGCGTTTTCGGCAGGCCCTGAAATAGGTAATAAAACAAAGTTTTATGCTCAAGTTGGAGGAACAACTTGGGGAGAATATGTTGATAAAGATTTTTATTCTAACATGTGGCGTGTTAGATTAAAAATCGGAACCGATATTTATTTAAGTGAAAAAGTTTATTTAAATATTGGAGCAAATTACCTTATACCTTACCGAAAAGACGATACTGATAATTCTAAGATGTTCTCAGTGAGGATGGGGTTAGGATTTAGATTTTGACAGACTGCAAACTTTGTTTTTTGCAGTCTTTTTTTTGTAATGTATCTTGACATAAATTTTTCAAAATGTCATAATTAAAGCACTTAAACTATATAACTATGAAACACTTTATTATTTTTTTGCTCGCGGCAACAATGTTGTCAGCTGGAGCGTTTGAGGCAGATGCAAAGCCTTCGTATGCAAGGGATAAATCCCACCTTAAGTTTGATGCTTCACTGTTTGGTGGTTACAATTTTACGGGTAATGGAGCTGTTTATGGTGGAACATTTGCAGTTGAAGCGTTTTTTATCAGAGCCGATGTTGATGTTGAAGGAACTTCTGTCAATAGTCCGCTTTGTAAAAAACCGTTTATATCCTGTGGACCGTCAATCGGTGTGTTTGTAGGCAAAAAACATAAAGTTTATGCAATGTATGGGATTCAGAATTATGCAGCCATAATTACTACTGATGTAACCAATTGCGCCAGAGATGTTTTTTATACCGACTTATTACACCATAAACTTAAGTTTGGTTATCAAGCTGCCGTATGGGAAAATTTGTTCGTAAGCGCTGAAGTTTGTCATTTAGTAAAAGCTAAGCTTGACGGACATATAATGTTTCCTTATACTGATGCGCATATTGGCTTAGGTGTGCGTTTTTAATTAAAAATGTCAGCCCCGTGTTTACGGGGCTTTTATTTTTTTAAACTATTAAACGTTGACAAACGGCTGAATAAATTATACTCTTTATTTAGTAAAAAATTTTTATGCTATGAAGAAGTTTATTATTTTTTTGCTTGCGGCAATGGTATTGTCGGCAAGTGCGCTTGAAGCAAGGAACAGGCTTATGCCCCCTTATGATCAGAGACAGCGTGAAGAGTTAAAGTTTAATGCTTCGGTGTATGGAGGTTATAACTTTACCGGAGATGCTCCTGTTTATGGTGGAATCTTAGCATTTGAGGCTTATTTTTTTAGAGCTGATTTGGATTTTGGATGGACAACCATAAATCATCCGCTCTGTAATAAGCATTTTTCAACATTTGGTCCGTCTGTCGGTTTGTTTGTTGGAGAAAAGTACAAAATGTATGCAATGTATGGTTTCCAAACTTATGCCACCATTGCAACTACAAATGTAACAAAATGTCCGACCGACCGTTTATATACCGATAGTTTTTATCATAAGTTGAAGTTTGGCTTTCAGACAACGGTATGGGAAAGGATGTTTGTGAGTGTAGAATTAGCAAATTTGTTTCCGATTAGAGCAACCGGCTATATCTATTTTCCGAACACAAGTGCTAACATAGGTGTGGGATGGAAATTCTAAACAAAAAAAGCATCACACCAGTGATGCTTTCTTTGTAATGAAAATTCATTATTTGCTGAGCTGAGCAGCAACTTCAGCAGCGAAGTCTTCTTCTTTTTTCTGCAAGCCTTCACCTAATTTGAAGCATACATAATCTTTCAAGACAACTTCTGCGCCTAACTCTTTAGAAGCATCAGCTACAACTTGTTTAATTTTCTTATCAGGATCCATAATATATGCTTGTTCTTCTAAAACAACTTCTTCATAGTATTTACGGATTCTGCCTTCTACCATTTTTTCAATGATGTTTTCAGGTTTTCCAGATGCTTTTGCTTGTTCAGCAAAAATTGCTCTTTCACGTTCAACAGCAGCGCTGTCAACATTTTCAATGTTTAAGAACAATGGGTTTGAAGCAGCAATGTGCATAGCAATATGTTTACCGAGTTCAGCGAGTTTTGCTTTGTCAGCTGTTGATTCTAAAGCAACTAATACACCAATACGACCTAAATTAGGACGAAGTGCACTGTGCATATAAGAAGCAACTACACCGTTTTCTACGCTCAATACTTTTGCACGACGTAAGTTCATGTTTTCGCCGATTTTTGCAATCATATCTGTTAAGCGTTCTTCGAAAGATTTGTTGCATTTTGTGCAAGTAAATGTTTTCATGTCGCAAACTTCACCGTTTACAGCGAGAGCAACTTTAGCTGCATCTTCAACATATTCTTGGAAAATGTCATTTTTAGCAACGAAGTCTGTTTCAGAGTTAACTTCGACAACTGCACCTTTGTTACCTTCAACGGCAACAGATACCAAACCTTCAGCAGCGATACGGCTTGCTTTTTTAGCAGCTGATGCTAACCCTTTTTTTCTGAGCCAGTCAACAGCTTGTTCCATATCTCCGTTAGTTTCCATCAAAGCCTTTTTGCAATCAAGCATACCGGCACTTGTGGTTTCTCTTAATTCTTTAACCATAGCGGCTGTAATTTCTGCCATTGTTTTTTCCTTTTCGGTAATGATTATAGTTTTGAACTTTGGCGGCAGCAGAACTGCCGCCATATCTTATAAAAAACTTTAAGCATTAAAAAAATTATGCTTCAACAGTTTCTTCTTTAGCTTTTTTAGGAGCACGTTTTTTGATAGGTTTAGCTTGTTCAACTGCTTCTTCAACTTTAACGCCTTGAGCAGCGATTTCAGCTTGCATACCGTCCAAAATTGCGCCGGAAACCAATTCGCAATAAAGAGAAATTGCTCTGATAGCATCGTCATTACCCGGAACCGGATAATCAACTTCATTAGGATTAGCGTTTGTATCAACGATACCAACAACCGGAATACCTAATTTTTTAGCTTCTTTAATAGCTAAAGCTTCTTTTGGAGTGTCAATAACAAACAACATGTCAGGTTGACCACCCATATTCATGATACCGTTTAAAGACATAGCCAATTTTTCTTGTTCTTTTTTCAAGTTCATAAGTTCTTTTTTGGTGTAGCCTTCAGTTTCATTTTTTTCAAACATATTGTTTAATTTAACCAAACGGTTAATTGACTTGTAAACTGTTTTCCAGTTGGTCATCATACCGCCTAACCAACGGTAGTTTACATAATATTGTCCGCATCTTTGAGCATGTTCTTTAACAATTTCTTGTGCTTGTTTTTTTGTAGCAACAAACAAAACCTTACCGCCATTGGCAGCAACTTCACGAACGGCGTTTAATGCGTTGTAAAGCATAGGATATGTTTTTTGCAAGTTGATAATGTGAACATTATCTTTTTTGCCATAGATGTATGGAGCCATTTGCGGATTCCAACGACGAGCGTGGTGTCCGAAGTGTGCGCCTGCTTCTACAAGCTGACGCAATGTAAATGTAGGAATAGTCATATTAAAAAATCCTTCTTTTCCGGTTAAACCTCCGCAAGACTTTCGGCTTTATAAAAGCACCGGAGCGAATTGCCTGTAAGACTTTCCGCAATCTTGCGTGTGAAATTAAACGTCGGCACCATTGCCGACATCTGTCTTTTTACACATTTTTTACTGATTTGCAAGCATTTTTTTCAATTTTTTTGCTTTTTTTGAGCCTAATTTCAAACCATAAATCTAAAGCCATAAGTATGTTAAAAAAATTTGCCAACGAAATGCGATTGCAAGTATCAAATCTGGTAAAATATATTAGCGGAAGTCCGGTTTTTTGTTTTAAATCTTCATAAGAAATATTATTTTCCCGTATGTATTCTTTGAGCCGATATAATAATTGATATTTTACCGAACTGGTAATATGAGACTTATCCTTTTCCATAGTTTTTAACTCCCTTAATTTTTATTTATTAAAACAAAAACCACCTTAAAAACTAAGGTGGGGAGCTACAAAACTGTTAAAGCGCAGTCTTCCTTATTCGAGCATAAAGCCTTATATCGGAAACTCCCCTTAACAAGGAGCTTTGCTTTAATGATGTTTTGTAGACACCGTCGCCATTTGGCGACAATGTTTATATTAAACAACCTTAAAAATAAATCAAGGGATTTTTGATATGCGATTACCTAATCAACTTAAATAACAAAAAGATAAGATAGATTACGCATAATGTTTATTCATATTCATTATGGTGTGGTTGTATTACTGCATTATGGCTAATTTTACCTATATTATCGTCACCGGTATCAGATTTTTTTATTTCCACAACAGAATCTTTTAGTCTTTGAATGTTTTTCAACATACTGTTTCTTTTTTCTTGTTTATTTAATTCTTGCTCTTGCCTTAAATTTGCAAGTATATTTAATTCTGTTCTATCCTTAATATCTTGTTTTACACTATCTGAAAATCTTGTATAACGAAATAATAACCGTCCAATATCTTCATTACTGACATCGATATTCTGATTATGCGTTTTTCTATGTTCAATTAATTTTTTTGTCACATTTAACCATAAATTATTTAATGTAGTTTGCATTCTACCATCTTTATCATAAATAATTTTTGCTCCGGATAATAATTTATCTATGTCATTTCCTATAACATAATTTCCGCTTTGTGATTGAAATGCAATCATATCTATTCTGCGTTCACCTGATAATCCAGCCACAGATACGCAATCTGGTTTAAATGGACATTCATTTCCATCAAAATCTTTACTGTAATATGTAGTACCTTTTTGTGACTGCCGATAATAAGCTAATGTCTCATAATTTCCATATGATATTTTTTGCAATGCCGAAAAATTTATATTATGTATGCTTAGGTTAAGATTATTAGAATTTTTGCTTTTCAAATCCGGTTTATGCCCTAAATTTTCATGTCTTTTTACCAAGTAGCCGTCGTATGTCTCTTTTAATAAGTAATCCGCTTCATAAAAATAATCTTTCGCACATTTTTTTACATCTTCATATACAACAATTAAATCAATATCCGAATCTGTTCTTACATTTTCATTTGGAGCATAAGCCATTGACCCAACCAAAATGAATCCTAAAACATCTGATTTTATATCGTTTACAAATTCATTTATTAAATCTTGTCGCTTTTTAGTTTCAATTTCAGCCTCTGTCATTATAATTTAATCCTATTAATTATAATTTGTTTATCAACATAAACATCAAGAGCAAAAACATCTTCCGTTAAATGGTCGTTGCCAACAGTTGCAGATATTGTTTCCCCTATTTTTTGCATAAAGTCTCCTGAATTAACTACACTATCGTGAATATGTCCGTGCAATGTCAAAAGCGGTTTTTTGCTTTCTATAATTTTGCGAACAGCTCGACTTCCGATATGTCTTAATTTTCCTGCTTTATCTTTTGTTAAATCACAAACGGTTTCAAAAGGTGGTGTATGAGTAATCAATATTAGTTTATTTGATGGAATATCTTTGCATAATTTATCCAAATCATCTTCAATGCTGGATTTTAAATAATTTTGCAATATGTCATAAGGTTTATCAAAATCAATTTTTCCGACAGTTAAAACATCTTCTCTTAAATCTTTTACGGTGTCGGATGTAAGGTCTCTTTTTTCCCAATCTTTCCAAATAAAGGGAGTATGAGGAACATATGAGTATCCGATAAAACAGTATTCGTTGAAATAATACGGGGTATCAATTATTTTATAATTACACATTGATTCGTTTTCTTTTAAGAAATTTAAATTAGTGCGATAGTCATCATTACCTAAAATCAACAATGTTTTAGCATTACTCGTTTTTGTTAATGGGAAAAGTATATTTTGAAAAAAATCTTTTTGTGAAGTGGGATTTCTTTTTTCTTTATCTTTTGGTGATAAATCGCCGCCCAAAACAAGTAATTCAATATGTTGTTCATGTACATACTGAAAAATTTTATTATATTGTAGTTCATTTCCGTGTAAATCAGCGGTAAATAAAAATCTCATAAATTCTCACTTAAAATAAATTATCACAATGCTTATATTAAATAACCTTAAAAATAAATCAAGGGATTTTAGTAGTTGAATAAAAATAAATAATATAATAGTATAAATTCAATCAACTATTTTTATATCACTTAAACTCATTTATTATGCTTTACAAAATTATTTTTTGGATTGGAGTTATCTCCATAATTGCTATTTTGATTGCCACAATTATCTTTTTAGTGGTATGGGTGCCCAGAGCGTTTATCTGGATTAAACATCAAGGTTGGAAAGTTCATTCCTGTGAGATGTTTAATGATCCTGATTATCATGCTTTTGGCATAGTATACTATAAAGACGGTCAATATTATCCGTCGGGTTGGCCAAAGTATTACAGAACTTTTGAAGACGCCCTGTTGGATAAATACCCGATTGATGGTTAAAAACATCCCGAAAATTGCAACTGCAGTTTTCGGGGTGTTATTTTCTTTATATTATATCAAGTCAAAAAAAGAAACAAGCAAGGAAGTAATAAAATAAACGCCTCCAAATATCAAAATTTGCTGTAAAAAAGATTTCATTAAATTACCTCCTTGTATAATTATATTTTATTATCTTTTAGCATATCAGAAGTTATACAACCGTGTTCTTTATCCCACTTGGCACAATCATGACGACAAATTTTTTGTTCCTCATCCCAAACCCCATGTTCTTCACTTATACAATATCCGGCATCATCAAATACCAAATATAAAAAATAAGCAGTAACACCAAAGCCAATAAAAGCAAAAATATTCCAAAAGACAAGAAATGTTTTCCAAATGATTTTCTTAAAATTAATATTTATCATTTATTCCTCGCACACGGTATAATTTACAAGCATCTTTAGCGTTCCTGTATATACCACTTTTTGCTCTTTGTCTACCGGTTTTGTTAACCGCTTTGTCATGAGCTTTATCTTTTAGAGCAGCTTTTTTAGATAATCCTTTCCATATCTGATTATAATAATAATCAAAATTTTCTTTTGCATTACCTAATTTTTTAGCAACTCTTTCACCTGTAACGCCTCTTGAAGTTGCTTCATAATTTGCTTTACAGTGGAAATAATCATCTCCTTTAACTGTATTATCTCTTTTCATATCCCAATAGTTTCTATTTAGGTCTTGAACAGCTAAAATAGTTTCTTTCAATTTATTTAGTTTACTTTTTCTAGGCATATTTTTTCCTTTCATATTAAAAAGTTAACACAATGATAGCGCTATCATTGTAATATATAGGGTAGTAATATATTAAAATCAATATATTAAAATGAAAATTAAGATATTTTGTATAACATTTCAAAAATCACTTACCTTAAACCTGTTTATTTTAAGGGTTTTTTGCTTGTGAATTAAACAAAAATAATATATTTTATAGCGCATACAAAAATCGATTTAGAGGATATAATGTCAGACTTATTTGAAACAACAACCCCTACAAAAATGGAATATTCGGCACAAGATATTGAAGTTCTTGAAGGCTTAGAACCTGTCCGTCATCGCCCCGGTATGTATATCGGCGGAACTGATGAGCAAGCACTTCATCATTTAGTTGCGGAAATTTTAGATAACTCTATGGATGAAGCGGTTGCCGGTTATGCTAATCGAATTGAAGTGTGTTTAAATGCCGATAACTCTATCACCATAACAGATAACGGGCGAGGTATTCCGGTTGATGAACATCCGAAATATCCGGGTAAGTCAGCTTTAGAAGTCATTATGACTACACTCCACTCCGGCGGTAAATTTTCTTCAAGTGTTTATAAAGTTTCCGGCGGTTTGCATGGCGTAGGTTTGTCGGTTGTAAATGCTTTATCCGAAAAATTGGTTGTTGAAATTGCTCGTGATAAAAAATTGTATCGTCAGATATATTCAAAAGGAAAACCGGTTACAAATTTAGAGCTTGTCGGTAATGCGCCTAACAGACGAGGCACAAGCATTACTTTTAAACCCGACGAAGAAATTTTTGTGGGGGCTTATACTTTTGTGCCTAACCGAATTTATCGTATGGCACGTTCAAAAGCCTTTTTATTCAAAGGTATAAAAATTTTGTTCAAATGCGCTCCTGAACTCTTATCAGACGGAGATAATACACCTTTAGAAAATGAGTTGCATTTCCCTAACGGGTTAAGAGATTTCTTAAATTATCAAATCGGTAGCCGAACAACCATAAATCGTGCAATGTTTGCAGGAGATTCCGAGCTTGCTCACGAAGAAGGCAGAGTTGAATGGGCAATTACATGGCCCGAAGATGAAAACGGTTTTTGTTATTCATATTGCAATACCGTAGTAACACCTTTTGGAGGAACTCACGAACAAGGTTTTAAAAATGCTTTGCTTAAAGGCTTAAAAGAATATGCCGATATGGCAAATATTAAAAAAGCCGCCAATGTTACCGCAGAAGATTTTTTAAGCGATGCTGCAATTATGCTTTCGGTGTTTATTACAGATCCGCAGTTTCAAGGGCAAACAAAAGATAAGCTTACTTCTTCAAAAGCTACTCGTTTGGTTGAAAATGCCGTTAAAGATTCGTTTGACCACTGGCTTTCTTCCGACCCCGAAAACGCCTCCGCTTTGCTTGAATATGTTATTGATAGAGCCGAATTAAGAAAAAAACGCAAAGAAGAAAAAGTGCAACAACGCAAAACCCCTACAAAAAGGTTGCGTTTGCCCGGAAAATTGGCTGATTGTTCGCAAGCCGCTGCCGAAAATACCGAAATTTTTATTGTCGAGGGTGATTCTGCAGGAGGTTCGGCAAAGCAAGGACGCGACCGTGTAACGCAAGCCATTTTACCGTTAAGAGGTAAAATTTTAAACGTTGCCAGCGCTTCTATCGAACGTATTACTCAAAACCAAGAAATTAAAGATATGATAGAGGCTTTAGGATGCGGAGTTAAGGAAAATTATAAAGAAGAAAATTTGCGTTATGAAAAAATTATAATTATGACTGATGCCGATGTTGACGGGGCGCATATTACGTCTTTGTTGATGACGTTTTTCTATCAGCACATGCCTAAACTTATTGAGAACGGGCATCTTTACATTGCAACGCCTCCTTTATATAAAATTGTGGCCGGAGGCAAGAACTACTATGCTTTAGATGATGAAGAAAAAGATAAAATCTTGTCAAAAGTATTAAAAGGTAACCAAAAGCCCGACATCAGCCGATTTAAAGGTCTTGGTGAAATGAGTGCAATGCAACTTAAAGAAACAACCATGGATAAAAATAATCGTATCTTATTAAGAGTTACACTTCCTAACACCAGCACCGAAGACGGTAAAGAAGATGCTTTTGAAACAAGAAGACGTGTCGAACAACTTATGGGTAAAAATCCGGAATTAAGGTTTAAGTTTATTGTTGAACGAGCCAAATTTGTTGATGATTTAGACATTTAAAAAACAAGCCACCGTTTAGGTGGTTTGTTTTTTTTTAACAATAGACTATTGACTTAATTTTTTAAAAATATATAATCCGCCTAAATTTAAATAATTCTGCCATGTTAAAGATTATTATATTTTTGCTGACATTTTTATCAGCTTTATCGCTTAACGCATCATCTTATGTTGATAGTGTTAAAAATAATGTCAATTACGATCTTTCTTTTTATGCAGGCCTCAATGTTGCAGAGCCTGCGCCGATATTGGGTTTTAAGGTAGGTTTTGAATTTTTGTTTTTCAGAGCATCTTTTGATGTCGGGAAAACTTTTATTTCTCACCCTTTGTGTCTTGAAGGAGTAACAACGGTGAGCCCATCAATAGGATTTTTCTACGGTAAACAAGAAAAGTTTTATGCAGCGGTGGGTTTTCAAAATTTCGGAATTGTTAATACCTTGGTTGATCCTGATAAATTT
>JBGVOY010000130.1:0-9966 GCA_045126755.1 Alphaproteobacteria bacterium
GCATATTATAAATGCCAAGATAAAGAAAAACATAAAATCATTCTCAATAAAATGGTTAATGCTTTTACCAAGCAAGGTGAAAATATCGATACCATAAAACAAACCGCTCAAAATATGTGGCCTGAAATTGCTCAATACGCATTAAAAGATATTCAACAACAACCGGCTTATCAAACACAATCTTTCGGTAAAGAAATTCTGTAACAACATCAGTTATTTTTGATTTTAGAATAGAGGTTCAAATCACGAAACTGGTGCAAGCACATATTATAATGTCCTTTTCTTAACTTTCCTTCAAAAGAATATCCTGCTTTTATTGCAAACTTATTTGATTTTTCATTTTCTACATCTACTCGTATGGTAATCCGTTGAATACCCAAAGAAAAAAACTCATCTTCAACAAGTTTAACTGCTTCCTGCATATAACCGTACCCTTGAGCATCTTTTTTGAGCCAATATCCCAACTCTATTGCCTGATTACGTTCTTTTCCTCGTCTTATAACTCCGATTACACCTAAAAAATCTTTATTTTTTATATCATAAATTGCATATTCAAACCTTTCGCCTTTTTTCCAAGCCTTATCGGCATCAGAAGCAAATAAAAAATCGTCTTCGGCAGATGATGTAATTTCCGGTAAAGCCCATTCAAGCCATGGCATCACCGTTTCCCGATTTGCATTTGCAACGGCAAACATTTTTTGCGCATAGTCAAATGAGACTTCGGGTTTTTGTAAAACAATTCGATTTCCTTGCAATATTTCTTTTGGTTCCATAGTTTCACCTTTAAAAAATACTATTGTTACTGATTTTAATCTGTCAAATTTTTAAAATCAAGGGAATTTAATAATTGACTTTTCAAAAAAAAGAACTAAACTAGAACAAAATATATTAAAAGGAGTGTTGAATTGCTTACGGAAAAACAATATAAGCTTTTGATGTTTATCAATAAAGTTACAAAAGAGACCGGATGTTCACCGTCTTTTGAAGAAATGAAAGATGCCATTGGTCTTAAATCGAAATCAGGGATTCATGCACTTTTGAACGCACTTGAAGAACGAGAGTTTATAAAAAAGCTCCCGCATAAAGCTCGTGCGTTAGAGGTAGTCCGTATGCCTAAATTTAAGCCCAAAGCCATTATTGAAGAAGAAAAAAAACGAGAAACAGCTTTACAAAACTCTGCGGCACAAATTCCGTTTTACGGTAAAATAGCTGCAGGCACTCCTATCGAAGCGATTGCCGACGAAACTCAAACCTTATCGGTTCCGTTTGATATGGTAGCAAGAGGTCAATTTTATGCTTTAACAATAGAAGGCGATTCTATGATTGAAGCCGGTATTTTAAACGGTGATACTGCAATTATCAAGAAAACCGACACAGCCAATAACGGAGACATTGTCGTTGCTCTGGTTGACAACCAAGAAGCCACTTTAAAAATTTTGCAAAAAAGAGAACATCAAGTATGGCTTGTCCCCTGCAATAAAGATTATCAAACTCGCAAGCTTGATGCTAAACGAGTAAAAGTTCAGGGAATATTAAGTAGTATCATCAGGAACTATCACTAAACTGCTGATTTTAAAAGTTTTGTGATAATACTTTAATTTATTACTAACAACAAAAAATCCTCCGATTTATTTCGGAGGATTTTTATTATGAAAGTGTTTTCATTAAAACGGATAAGTTTGTTAAAAACAGCTTTACGGAAATTGCAAGCAATATAATTCCGAAAACTTTTTGAAGCATATAAACAACACCGGGGTTTATAAAATGCTCAAACTTCTTAGCCATTCTCAAAACAAAATAAACAACAATCACATTGGCTAAAATAGCTGCCAATATGTTTATATCTGCAAATTCCGAACGAAGTGACAACAACGCGGTCATAGATCCGGCACCGACAATCAGGGGAAAAACAACCGGAGTAAACGTAGCATCTTTAGGTAAATCAGGGCTATCTCTGAAAATTTGAATATCTAAAATCATTTCCAAAGCCATAATAAACAATATAACAGAACCGGCAACGGCAAACGAAGAAATATCAAGTCCGAACAGTCTTAAAAAAGCATCTCCCAAATAAAAAAAACCGACAAACATAACCAAAGATATTATACTTGCTCTGGAAGAACTAACTTTTTTGCCTTTTTTTCGCATATTTATCACTATCGGAGTCGAACCGATAATATCAATAATAGCAAACAAAACAACAAAAGCACTGACAAATTCTCTGAAATTAAATGCCTGTAACATAAAAAAAACCTCATAAAAAACAAATATTAAACCGATATGGCACTTCTAACACACAAAAAATTTAAGTCAAGAAAGTTTTTTTGCTTTTTAATAAAAAAAGACTTGAAAAATAATTATTTAAATGTATAAATCAAACAACCTCAAAATTATGGGGTGCGCCGTATTTTGAGTTTTTTAACTTCGCACAAGTCCGCTTTTATATAAAGGTCTGGCATATTTATGAAAAAATATTTTATGACAAATACAGAATTTAAAATCCCTGAAACAACAGAAAGCTTTGAAGAACTCTTAAATGAACAATTTGGAGATAGAGGTATTGTAGGCTCTGTTGTTAAAGGAACAATCATTCGCTTAAGCGACGATTTTGCTACCGTTGACGTTGGTTTGAAATCAGAAGGTCGTATTCCTTTGCGTGAATTCGGTCAAAATCCTGAACTCAAAATCGGCGATCAAATTGAAGTTTTGGTTGACAGATACGAAGACAGAGACGGAAACATTGTTCTTTCTCGTGAAAAAGCTCGTCGTGAAGAAGCATGGGCTGAATTAGAAAAATCTATGAATGCCGGCGAACGTGTTAACGGTGTTATTTTCGGTCGTGTTAAAGGCGGCTTCACCGTTGATTTAAGCGGTGCAATCGCTTTCTTACCGGGTTCACAAATCGATATCCGCCCAATCAGAGATATTACTCCTTTAATGGGAATTTCTCAACCGTTCCAAATTTTGAAAATGGATAGAGTAAGAGGCAACATTGTTGTTTCTCGTCGTGTTGTATTGGAAGAAACAAGAGCTGAAGCAAGAGCAGAACTCATTGACACAATCAAAGAAGGTTCTATTTTGGACGGTGTTGTTAAAAACATTACAGATTACGGTGCATTCATTGATTTGGGTGGTGTTGACGGTTTATTACACGTTACAGATATCTCTTGGAAAAGAATCAATCATCCTGCAGAAGTATTGTCTGTCGGTCAAACAATTAAGGTTCAAGTTATCAAATTCAATGAAGATACACAACGTATCAGCTTGGGTATGAAACAACTTGAAAATGACCCATGGCAAGCAGTTGCTGACAAATATGCAGTTAATGAAGTTTACACAGGTAAAGTTACAAACATCACTGATTACGGCGCATTTGTTGAATTAGAAGATGGTATTGAAGGTCTTGTTCACGTTTCTGAAATGAGCTGGACACGCAAGAATGTTCACCCGGGTAAAATTGTTTCTACATCTGAAGAAGTTCAAGTCAGAGTTCTTGAAGTTGATGCAGACAAGAGAAGAATTAGCCTTGGCATCAAACAATGCACTCCAAACCCTTGGGCTGCATACATTGAAGAACATCCTGCAGGTTCTGTAATTGAAGGCAAAATCAAAAACATTACCGAGTTTGGTTTGTTTGTTGGCTTAACAGACGAAATCGACGGTATGATTCACCTTTCAGATATTGCTTGGGGTAAATCAGGCGAAGAAGCTGTTAAAGACTATGAAAAAGGTCAAACAATTACTGCAAAAATCATTGATGTTGATGTTGAAAAAGAACGCATCAGCCTCGGTATTAAGCAGTTAGATGAAAACAATGCTGCTTTAGCTTTGGAAAACCTTAAAAAAGGTGATGTTGTAAAAGCTATTGTTGTAAGCACTGACGACAAAGGTGTTAATGTTGAAGTTGAAGGTATTGCTGCAACAATTAAAAAAGCTGATTTATCTAAAGACAAAGAAGGCCAAAATCCTGAAAACTATCACGAAGGCGATGTTTTGGAAGCAAAACTCACTTCTGTTGATAAGAAAAACGGAAAACTTGGTGTTTCTGTTAAAGCTTTAGAAATTGAAGAAGAAAAGAAAACATTAGAAGAATATTCTGCTTCTAATGCCAGCGGAACATCTTTAGGTGACGCTTTAGGCGAAGCATTAAAGAAAACTGTTGCATAATTCTTCATACAGTTTAGCAAAAAATCCTCCGAGCAATCGGAGGATTTTTTTCGCACTGATATAATCTCCCCCTATTTCTTTATTGGGTAAAAATCGGCACTTGCGATTGATATTTTTATATTTTCCGACTAAACTTAAAACCAAGTTTTGTGCTTTAGGAGATTTATTATGAAATTTTTAGCCGTTTTAATGTTAATAGTATTTGGTTCTAGTGCTGCCAATGCTCGAGATATTGATTCTTTTAAACAAATTAATTTTATAGATACATTAAATGTAGTTAACCAAAACACAGACACTTTAGTAACAGAAAACAACTCCAAACTAATTTGCACCATAGAGCACGGCATAAAAATTTGTACCGACAACAATTTTGTTCCACACACTGGTGCTGCCTTTAGTATGCACAAAAACGGAAATTTAGCCAGTAAAAGTTTTTATAAAAAGGGAAAATTAGATGGTTTAGCAAAAACATACCACAAAAACGGACAATTAAAACAAGAAGCAAATTTTAACGATGGTAAACTTGAAGGTCTTGCTAAAGCATATTATGAAAACGGACAGCTTAAAAGCGAAAGCAATTTTAAAGATGGTAAACTTGAGGGGCTTTCTAAAGCATATTATGAAAACGGACAGGTTCAAGAAGAAAGCAATTTTAAAGATGGCAAACTTGAGGGACTTTCTAAAACATATTATGAAAACGGGCAATTAAAAATGGAAAGAAATTTTAAAGATGGTAAACGTGAAGGTCTTGCTAAATTATATTATGAAACCGGACAACTTCAAGAAGAAGGCAATTTTAAAGATGATAAACTTGAAGGTCTTGCTAAATGGTATTATGAAAACGGACAATTAAAACAAGAAGCCAATTATAAAGATGGTAAACGTGAAGGTCTTGCTAAATTATATTATGAAACCGGACAACTTCAAGATGAAATCAATTATAAAGATGATAAACGTGAAGGGCTTTCTAAATCATATTATGAAAACGGACAGCTTCAATATGAAAGAAATTTTAGAGATGGTAAAGTTGAAGGTCTTGCTAAATTATATTATGAAAACGGACAGCTTCAAGAAGAAAGCAATTTTAAAGATGGTAAATATGAGGGGCTTTCTAAAGCATATTATGAAAACGGACAGCTTCAAAAAGAAGCCAATTTTAAAGATGATAAACTTGAAGGTCTTTCTAAAACATATTATGAAAACGGACAGCTTCAAGAAGAAAGCAACTTTAAAGATGGCAAACGTGAAGGGCTTGCTAAAGCATATTATGAAAACGGACAGCTTAAAAGCGAAAGCAATTTTAAAGATGGTAAACTTGAGGGGCTTTCTAAAGCATATTATGAAAACGGACAATTAAAAATGGAAAGAAATTTTAAAGATGATAAACTTGAAGGTCTTGCTAAATTATATTCAGAAACCGGAGAATTACTGAGTGAAACATATTTTATAAACGACGAACCGGTTCAATAATAAGTTTTTTATTTAATATCAGATAAAACATCATAAAAAAGCGACTATGTTTTTATTACAAAGTCGCTTTTTACTGATTATTTTTTATTGTAGTTTCAAAGTTTCCCCATTAGGTAACTTGTAGTTACCGAGAAGAATACATATCAAATCAACAAATGCCCAAATACCTGAAACAATTAATCCGATAAATGTAATTGACAATATTAACATTGCCACTCCGGAACCTGTTTGTCCTAAATAAAATCTATGAATACCTAAAGGACCTAAAAAGAAACAAAGCAATAAAACTATTAATCCTTTTTTATCAGACGATGATTGTACAATATTATCATTTTTCAGAGCACATCCGCAATGAACGCATATTACAGCATTTTCATTAACTTCTTTGCCACAATGTTTACAAAACATATTTAATTCTCCTATTTAATATTACTAAAAAACCACCTTTAACAGGTGGTCGGAGAGTTCAACAATCATATACTCTAAAATGATTCTCTTAGCCTTTAAAACTAAATGGTTTTTGGACATACGCTAAAAGCTCCCCAACCATTTCATAATGAGCAGTTGGGGATATATTCATTGTCAGATTATGCACAATCTAACAATATGACGATGTTATATCCTAACACCGTAGAGTATATAAGCTGTTGAAAGCTCCGCACCTATCAGATGCTAAACACGGAAAATCCATGTCTATATAACATTTTGCATATTTTAGTCTTAAATTAAAGTAAAAAATTGATTTATCCAATTTTCTTTATAAATAAACAATTAAATTATGAACAAGCTTCCCTACTCTTTTGCATTTAATAACTTAGAGCAGAAAGTAAAAAAAAACTCCGTTTCCGGAGTTTTTTTGATTTTTTACAATTTTTTAAGTTCTTCTTCTATTTGTTTTAACTCATTATAAGCATCTGTTAAAACTTGTCTTTGCTTATCAGTTAAACCGCCGATTACCGTTTCGACACAAGCAGATGATTGTTCTTCTGCTGATATATCAAAAAAATCTTTTTGTATTTCACCGCCTAAAATTGCTTTTAAGCCTTTATCTTTAAACAGTTTTTGCACACCCTCAATAGTGTATCGCTTTTCATACAAAAAATTTTTAATAAGTTTAACAATCTCAACATCATCAGGACGATAATATCTGCGTCCGCCTGACGCTTTCATTGGTTTTATCTGATTAAATTTTGTTTCCCAAAAACGTAAAACATGAGTTGCCACGCCAAGCTCTTCTGCTACCTCGGCAATAGTCCGAAATGCTGATTTTGACTTATTGACAACCATATCTTTTGCCTTTATGTTTAAGAGTTAACAGCTTTTCTCAAATTTTGAGAAGGTTTAAAAGAAATTACTGTTCTTGCAGAAATTTCAGCCTCTACTCCCGTTTTAGGATTACGACCTATACGAGGATTCTTTTTTCTTAAAGCAAGAGTACCAAAGGATGACAACTTAACATCGTTTCCTTTTACTAATTCAGCTTTAATTTCATCAATAATCATATCTAAAATATCACCTGAATCTTTACGAGAAAGACCAACTTCCTCATAAATTGTTTCTGCAACATCTGCACGAGTAATTGTTTTCATTTTTCTTCCCTAAAATTTAGTTACCAATAAATATTTCTTCAAAGCTACAACATTGATAAAATAATCTCAAGCGACTATCTTCAATATTTCACAGCTTTTTAAATTCTGAGCAAAACACTGCCCCAAGTAAAACCTGCACCCATGGCAGTTAATACTACCAAATCACCTTTTTTGATTTTACCCGATTCCACCGATTCCGATAGTGCGAGCGGAATCGAAGCGGCTGATGTGTTTCCATGATGGTCGACGGTTACAATAACCTTTTCTGAAGGTAAACCGAGCTTATGACCGACACCTTCTATTATGCGAATATTAGCCTGATGAGGAACCAAAAAATCAATATCGTCGGAAGATACATTCAAATCGTTCATTACTTTTTCAGCTGCTTCCGATAAACAACCGACAGCCGATTTGAATACTTCTTTTCCGTTCATAAAGATAAAACCTGCACTTGCGGTTGTCGAAACACCGCCTGTAGTATATAAATGTTCATATCCTGAACCATCAGCAAATATATGTGTGCTTAAAATTCCCCTATCTTGAACAGTCCCCTCACCTTCGGTCGCTTTTAATACAACGGCACCTGCACCATCGCCAAACAGAACGCAAGTGTTTCTGTCTGTCCAATCTGTAACTTTGGACAGTCTTTCCGCTCCGATAACCAAAGCTGTTTTAACTTGCCCCAATCTAATCATATTATCAGCCATTGTCAGAGCATATACAAAACCGGAACAAGCTGCAGCAACGTCAAAAGCAGGCACACCGAATCGGGCGCCTAACAAATTACTGATTTTTGCTGCACAAGAAGGAGTGGTATTATCGGCAGTTAAAGTTCCGACAACAATTAAATCTATTTCATCGACTGAAATACCGGCATTTTTTAATGCGTTTTCAGAAGCTTTAAGCGACATTTGAGCCGTTGTCATATCTTCTGATATATGACGAGATTTAATACCTGTCCTAGTGCTAATCCACTCGTCGTTAGTTTCAACCATTGCAGATAAATCATCATTAGTTAAAACCTTTTCGGGTAAATAATGCCCGTAACCGATAATTTCGGATCTAATACACTTCATAAAAAATATCCTGTGAAACTTCGTCTAAATCAACATTTTCAAGTTCATTACGAATCGTATTAACAAAATCTTGTCTGACAAGGCTTGCCGCATTATTTAAGGCAACAGAAAATCCGAAACCGTCTGCTCCGCCATGACTTTTTACCGATAAACCGTTAAGACCGACAAACATCGCACCATTATAAAGCTTAGGATTCATTGTCTTAATAATTTTTTTAACGGCAAAAAACATAAACGGTAACCCAATCCATGAAAGAACAGAACTTTTAATTGCGTCCTTAATCAAACTACGCATCAATTTTGCCGTTCCTTCAATAGATTTTAATGCAACATTACCTGTAAAGCCATCTGCCACAATAACATCAGCCTTACCGAATGAAATTTCGTGAGGTTCCACAAACCCGATAAAATCCATATCCATAGTAGTGTTTTTAAGCATTTGCGCTGCATGACGAATTTCTTCTTTGCCTTTCATCTCTTCGGCACCGATATTCAAAAGCGCAACCTTAGGTTTTGCAATATTCAAGGCATTTTTAGCCAATATATTACCCATAACTGCAAATTCGGCCAAATTAACCGCATTACATTCGGTATTTGCACCTAAATCAAGCATAACATATTTGCCGTATCTGTGAGGCATAATACTCACAATCGCCGGTCTGTGTATTTTTTGGATTGTTTTTAACAGCATCTTTGAAATTGCCATCAAAGCACCCGTATTACCGGCTGAAACAACCGCTTGTGCTTCTTTTCTGCGAACGGCATCAATCGCTTGATACATACTGGTATTTTTGTTGCGGATAACTTGTGAAGGTTTATCTTCATTATGCACCATTTCAATACAGTTGATTATTGTGCAAACCTTATGAAGAAACGGAAACTTTTTCATTTCTTCGTTAATTTTCACTTCATCGCCAAAAACCAAAAACCTGATATCTGGATTTTTCTTTGCAGATATCGCTAAACCTTCAATTACAATGCGAGGGGATTTATCTCCCCCCATTGCATCTACAGATATGACCAGATTATTATCAGACAAAACCTGCTCCATATATAAATTAGTTCAAAAATTATTTGTCAGCTTTTTGAGCAACAACTTCTTTACCGTCATATTGGCCGCATTTTGTGCAAACATTATGAGGTCTTTTCAATTCGCCGCAGTTTGGGCATTCTTGATAAGCATTAGGAGTTAATGCATCATGAGAACGACGCATATCGCGACGAGATTTTGATGTTTTCTTCTTTGGTGTAGCCATTTTTCTTCTCTTTTACTAAAAGTTTATTATTACAACAAATTATTCAAGGCTCATTCTTACTTCACTTTTTATTTAAATGCAAGTAAAATTTACCTAAAATGTTATTTGAGCTTTTATAAAATTTTTTTTTATTTTGCAAGCATTTTTTACACATTGTTTATTTTTTTAATTTTGCAAGCACTGCAAAGGGATTTGCGTTTTTAGTAGTTTCCTCGTCAAACTCGCTTATAAACTCAAATTTTTCGCCATCTTGGCGAGGATAATAATCAATCTGGAGAGCTAATTGTTCAATAGCGATATCAGCTAAATCTATCTTTCCGTTGTCAATAACATCCGGAACATCATCATAAATTGACGGCTCAAGCTCTTTAATATCCTTATATGTTGCTTTGGTATCAAAACAATAAT
>JBGVOY010000131.1:0-4519 GCA_045126755.1 Alphaproteobacteria bacterium
TGTTTTTTTAGTTTCTTTTTTAGAAGTATTATCTTTTGGTGATGCAGTGTTTGTTTGAATATTATTTAACAAATCAGATATGTTATTTTGCGTTAAAGAAAGCATTTCATAGGTTATTTTAGGTTCGGTTATTTTGATAGAATCAACAACTATAATATCATTTGTAATGGTAGAAATATCTATTTTTACACCTAACTCTTTCAAATAAAACAAATTTTTACTTTTGTAACCTTTTGGGTTTTCATTTTTAATATCTTTAACTGCCGCATATCCTGAAGTCGGTTTAAAGTCAAGCCCGCTGATTGAAACATCAGTTCCGGTAACTTTAGAACCATATTCATGCACGAGTTGTTTAACAACATTTTCAAGAGACGGAAAACTTAAGTAAAGAGCCAGAAACAACAAACCAAAAAACACTATAAACATATTACGTCGTTTCATATCCATAATACTTGCAATTTTTTTGCCCCATCTTTTATACCAAGGTTCATTTTTTTTGAAATAAATCAAAGATTTAATTTTTTTGAAGAGTTTTTTCATAGTTCACCTCATCTGTTATCATTTGCTATGAGTTTACAAAAGATAAAAACAAATGCAACCAAAAGTTAGAAAATAATCAAAAAAAAATTAAAAAAATGCAATTTTTATGTTGCAAAATAAAAAATATAAGATTATAGTCGCTTTGACCTTAAGGTTATGGGTGTATAGCTCAGTTGGTAGAGCAACTGACTCTTAATCAGTGGGTCTGGGGTTCGAATCCCCATGCGCCTACCATAGAAAAAAGCCTCCTAAAAAAGGAGGCTTTTTTGTGTGGTTAGAAGCATTGGATGAGAACCGCAGAGAAAGGGGTTCGACTACAAGCGAAAGGCGGGCGGGAGAACGCCGGTCGGCAAAGCCGATGAGCGCCCGTGCGAATAAGCGAAGCGAAATTCAATCCCCATGCGCCTTTCAATAGAAAAAAGCCTCCTGCAAAGGAGGCTTTTTTGTGTGGTATACTCTAAATAACAAAAAACGGAAGCCATATTGCTTCCGTTTTTTGCTTACAATCTTTAATATTCTCCATAAAAATCATCTTGCAGTGGATCAAAAGTGCCAAAGTCATAATTGATTGTTGCAACAGGTGTGGTTCTTTGCCTGAAGTCATACTCTCTTATTATACTTTCATTATAACAATTAAGCGAATGAGTATTTGAGTAATGGGCGCAATCCATTAAATCGAGATTCTGACAATGGACCGGAAACTCATTATAATCAATAAGCACTGCAGGAAACACATTGAACGTCTCATTTACATCATAGAGAAACCTATAACGGCAATTTATAGCACCGATGTCATTTTCTTTAAAACTTCCTGTATATTCAACTGGAAGGGCTGTATCTATTCTGTAATTGATGTCATCAATATGAACTTTTCGTTCAAATGGCTCTAGTACCCAACAATGTTCCATTTTTCTGCGGTGCTTTGAAAAATTTTCATTACACAAAGCAATAGATGTCTCAAGAGGAATTATGGGTTCAAAAGTGCTTTTCCTCATTACTAAACGATGTGAGCTAAATTTATTCTTTAGCCATCTGTCTATAAGGTTTCTTGCCTCAATACTTGATTTTGCTACTCCAATACGCTCAAAAAAAGTAATGATAAAATAATAAGTTCCCTGACCTAATACAAGGTCAATAAACCCAACACTTTTAACCGGGTCATCGGTAAGTTTAAGATTTTCATCAACATACCACAGATTTTCTAATAATTTTTTTCTTTTGTAAGTGTCCATAATAAAAAATATTTTTAATTTACATAATACTTCAAGTAATGGACTTACTATATGTTTTTTTCTTTTATGAGTCAAGAATAAATTGACAAATAATATTTCTTGTGTTATGAGGAAATATATTTTCAATTATTCACCTTATAATTTTTGTATATATGAATATTTTTAATTGTTTCGATGCAGTAACTGTTGTGCCGTATGTCGGTATAGACCTTTATTCTCTTGTAAGAGAGATGAAAGCCTTAAGTTCAAAAAGCGGTTTACCCGTAAAGGCTAAACTAAAAGACAAAGAGTTTCAAGTTACAGCTCTTAGTAATGTTGAACAAGTGGTTAAATCTTTACAGGAATAATTTATTTAGTGTTACGATTTTAAGAATATTTGTAATGCCCCTTACTTTGTATGTGAGGGGCATCGCTCTATACAAAAAAATATTATCACTTACTTTTTACACAATTCTAACTCTTGCCGGAGTTTGTTTATCCTGCCTAACCATTCCCATGTATTTGGGTATTCGTTATAAGATGCTTTTTTTAGTTCTTCAGCGACTTTTTGACCTGCTACCGGATAAACAGGACAGTTATCATAATTTACCGCTTTGCATGAGGTTAATAAGCTCATCCCGATTAGCGTTAGGTTTAGTCCATATTTTAGCCTTTTCCTTTTCAACATATTTTATTATTTCAACCTCTTTTATTATCTCTTTACCCTCTTGTTTTATGATTCTGACTTCAGTATGTGAGCGCCCCAACATATAACAAGCAACACAAAGGGCAATAAGCAAAGCCAAACTTACCGCCCGTTTTTTTAATTCTGACATTAGAACAAACCTATCAAAGCAGATGGGGCATATATGCCGATTATTGCCAAAGCAATTACAAAAGCTATACAAAGCAGGAATAACTGGTTTCTTGTCAGCTTATGAACGATAGCTTTTCGCACATCGTATTTGTTGCTTTTTTCTCTTCTTTTAATCATAACTAAACACTCCTTTTTCAATAGTTTTAGCAATACGTTCGGCGCGTTTGCCAACATCTTTCGCATATTTAGAGTTTAAGCACTCTTTGGCGGCTCCTTGATAATCGCCGATTTTAAATGCTTCGAGCATTTTCTTAAATTTAAGCAATCGATATAAACCTAAATTAAAACACATATCAAAAAGTGCATATTTGCGTTCAGAATCAATATTTTTCCAAAAAGAAAAACTGTTACGACATTCTTCTAACACTCGTTTAATATCATGGCGCAATAAATACATTGCCATCTCGTATGTAATCCCTTGGCTTAAATCTCCGACAACTTGTTTTTCGATTTTGGTAAGCGGATTTGTGATTAGGTTACGCCCTACCCCAATGCTTAAGTATCCTGCAGGACATTTATAAGGTTTTAATTTAATACCTTCATGCAACACTAATCGGTTAATAATTTCTTCCATATCTAACATGACTTACTCCTTTTGCTTCGGTCCTTGAAAACGACATCAAGTTTGACTTTTATTTCTGCTAATATTTCATTGTTTTTATGAAGTAACATTGATAAGTTATCTTGCTTTCTTTCTATAGTTTCTATTCGTTTTTCATGTGAAGAAACTCGTTCTTCCTGACGAGCTTTCCACTCACCGAGTTTGATAATTACGGCTAAAAAAGCCACTATTGAAGAGCAGCCGGAAACTGCTCCGATAAAATTTAAAAAAATCATTTATTTTTCCTTTCGCTTAAAATTTAAATAAAAATCAGCCGTAAAAGAAAAACTCTCTTACGGCTTGAGTATTACAAGTGTTGACTTTAAATATTAAATATAAAAAATATTGACTTTATGTAAGAATAAAATTATATTGCAAATGCTTTCACCGATAGGAACGAAAGATTTTAATCGCCTGTTGTGTATCTTTAAACGGATTGCAACTTCGTTTAAAGGATTGAAAGTAGCCCCGATTTATCGGGGCTTTTACTATCTGTCAACTAAATACATAGATGATAACGTTTTTGATGTCATTTCTCACTCCTTTAAAGTTAAAATTCAAAATAAAAAAGCCGCAAAAGAAATTTCTCTTACGGCGGTTGTAAAAAACAGCTAACTCTAATTATAATAATTAAAATTACCTAAATTTGGATATAAATAAGGCAAATTATTATTTATATTTTGATAAAAGTTTTCATATCTGTTATATGGTCTTAACACCTCCTCTAATTTATTTTGCAAAACATTTTCCATCCTATTTTTTATAACTTTTAGTTCTTGCATATTATTTATATTGATATTAGGATTTTGCTGCATATCATCAATTGCTTCAATTACTTTTGTTATGTGCTCTAAACTTCCTATTTTTTGAGAGCTTCTTGATGCTCCTATCTCTATTGCAGTATCTAAACTTCCCGCTTGATATCCGTTTAACCCCTCATATATACTTGATATATTCTTTATATTAGGGTTGACTTTTCCTCTTAAATTTGCTAAATTATATCCATCAGCAAGTTGTTTAGCAATGGAACCGGTGATTACATCACCCAAGTCCGTGTCTCTGGCAACTTGCTGAATTTTTTTAATATGTTGCCCAGCGTAATTATGTAAACCATTAGGATACTGTAACAAGGGTTGATCTACATAAAATTCTACACTATATGGTTCGCCATTGTATATTATTCCTGAATGATATACATTTTGACCTTTAGTTGAATTTATATGCCTTAAATCTGAAGGACGCATTCCTGAATAATGAGCATTGGCAACTATATCTTCTAAATTAAAAAAT
>JBGVOY010000132.1:0-6353 GCA_045126755.1 Alphaproteobacteria bacterium
CCGGTCACGGTGTTGATGACTTTGAGGTCTGCCGCAACTATCCCGAAGTCGGTATGGTTGTTCCTGTTGACCACAAGGGTGTATTGACTGTTGAGGCAGGTCCTTTTGCAGGTCTTACCACCCAAGAAGCAAGAGTAAAAACCATTGAAAAATTGGAAGAACTCGGTTTAATGGAAAAAATTGAAGACCATCCGATGGTTATTCCCTATGGTGAAAGAAGCGGTGTTGTTATTGAACCTTTAATGACAGACCAATGGTTTGTTGATGCTCCCAAACTTGCCGTTGAAGCAATTAGGGTTGTTGAAGAAGGAGAAATGCAATTCATTCCCAAAACCTACGAAAAAACCTATTTTGAATGGATGCGGAACATTCAACCATGGTGTGTATCTCGTCAACTATGGTGGGGACACCAAATTCCGATATGGTACGGACCGGACGGAGAAATTTTCTGCGAAGAAACCGAAGCACAAGCTCAAGCTGTTGCTGACAAGCATTATGGTAAAAAAGTTGAGCTAACGCGTGAAACTGATGTTCTAGATACTTGGTTTTCCTCAGGATTATGGGCTTTCTCAACATTGGGCTGGCCGGATAAAACCGAATTCTTAGATACATTCTATCCGACATCTGTTTTGGTAACCGGTTTTGACATTATTTTCTTCTGGGTTGCTCGTATGATGATGATGAGTATGTACATGATGAAACGTGTTCCTTTCAAAAAATGCTATATGCACGGACTTGTAAGAGACGAACATGGTCAAAAAATGAGCAAATCCAAAGGAAACACGGTTGATCCTATGGAAACTATTGAAAAATATGGTGCCGATGCCTTACGTTTCTTTATGGCTGCCATGGAAACTCAAGGCCGAGATATTAACGTTTCCGATTCTCGCATTGCCGGATACCGCAACTTTGCCACAAAATTATGGAATGCTGCCCGTTTTTGTGAAATGAATGAATGTACATATACCAAAGATTTTGATCCGCAAAACGTAAAACTTGCCATAAACAAATGGATTATTGCAAAAGCTAACCAAGCAACATCCGATGTAACTAAAAACTTAAATGATTTTCGTTTTTCCGATGCTGCAAATGCCGTATATCAATTTGTTTGGGGAACTTTTTGCGATTGGTACATTGAACTTTCAAAATCTATTTTCTACGGACAAGACCAAGAGCAACTTGCCGAAACAAGAGCAACTGCCGCATGGATATTAGATAGAATTTTGATAATTTTGCATCCGTTTATGCCTTTTATCACAACAAAACTTTGGAACAACACGCCAAATCGTGACATTAAGCTAATACACGCAAAATGGCCGGAAATCAGCACAACTGATGACAATGCAACAGAAATAGATTGGGCAATTGACTTAATTACCAACATTCGTTCATTACGTGCAAGTATGAACTTACCTGCCGGAGCAAAACTTAATGTATATTTGAAAGATATGTCTGAACAAAGCGCTTCATACTTACCGCAAATGGAAAAAGTTGTTTGCTCATTAGCTCGTTTAGAAAATGTTGAACTGTTTGCTCAAAATCAAGAAATCAGCAAAGATATGGTTCAGAGTGTATTCAAAGAAGGCGTAATTTTAATTCCGTTGAAAGGAGTTGTAGATTTTGCCGCCGAGCGTGAACGTCTAAATAAAGAGCTTGAATCTTTAAACCGCAATTTAGAAGGATACGCACGCAAACTTTCCAACGCAAGTTTTGTAGAAAGAGCTCCTGCAAATGTTGTTGCCGAAGAAAAACGCAGGCAAGCAGAAGCTTTAGAAAATAAAGCAAAAGTTGAACAAGCTCTTGCTCGTATTAAAGACTTATAACACCTAAAATAGGAGAAACAACATGAAAAAAATATTGTTATCAATTGTCATGGCCTCATTTTTATCAGCTTGTGCTACTGACCCATATACCGGAGAGAAAAAGGTTTCTAAAACTGCATGGGGAACAGGAATAGGAACCGCGTTGGGTGCCGGAGTTGGTGCTTTAATCGGTGGAGAGAAGGGAGCTTTGATAGGTGCCGGAGTTGGCGCAGGTTTGGGTGCCGCAAGCGGCGGTTATATGGATGTCCAAGCTTCTAAACTTCGTCAAGAATTACAAGGTACCGGTGTTCAGGTTGCAAGAGATGGTGAAAATATTCGTTTGATTATGCCTAACGCCATCACTTTTAATACCAATGAAGCAATTATTAAATTTACGGCCAATCCGGTTTTAGATTCTGTTGCTAAGGTTGCCAAAGAATATGATAAAACATCATTACAGGTAATCGGTTATACTGATAGCACCGGTAATGATAAAATTAACATTCCGTTGTCACAAAAAAGAGCCGCTGCCGTAAGTGAATATTTGGTATTAAGGGGTGTCAATCCGGCTCGTATCGGCGCTATGGGATTGGGGGCTCAAAATCCGATAGCAGATAATGCCACTGTTCAAGGAAGAGAACAAAATCGCCGAGTTGAGATATATTTAATCAATCAGGCAAAATAATACGATTACAAAACTCCGATGTTTTTTAATATCGGAGTTTTTTTTAATATAAGTAATTAACTGCTTGATTATATTTAATCTGTTTAAGGTTAATTTTATTGTAAAAAAAGTGTTTTTTTTACTGGATAAATAAAAACTTTTATGATATATTATGCCCGAAAATTAAAAAAGTGAAGAGTAAATAACTTAAAAAATATTTGCTTGTAGCTTTAAGTCTTTGTATTAACTGTGAAAAGGATGTATTATAATGGATAATCCAATTAAAGCCTGGGAAGGCTTCAAAACTAATAAATGGCAGAACGAAGTTAATGTTCGCGATTTTATTACATTAAACTACACTCCATATGAAGGTGATGATTCGTTTTTGGCATCAGCTACCGATCGCACAAAGAAAATGTGGGAAAAAGTAGCAGATTTAATGAAACAAGAACGTGCTAACAATGGTTTGTTGGATGCAGATACTTCTGTTGTATCTTCTATCACATCACATGGTGCCGGATATATTGATCAAGAAAACGAAATTATCGTTGGTTTGCAAACAGATAAACCGTTAAAACGTGCGTTGATGCCTTATGGCGGATATCGTATGGTTGAAGGTTCTTGTCAAGCTTATAATTTGGCATTGGATCCGAAATTAACGGAAATCTTTACTACATATCGTAAAACTCATAATGATGGCGTTTTTGATGCATACACTCCTGATATCAGAGCTTGCCGTAAAAGCGGTATCGTAACAGGTTTACCGGATGCTTACGGTCGTGGTCGTATTATCGGTGACTATCGTCGTATTGCTTTGTATGGTATTGATAAATTGATTGAAGATAAAAACAATCAGAAAAATATGACAAACTTAGCCAGTATGACTGAAACAGTTATACGTGAACGTGAAGAATTAGCTGAACAAATCAGAGCTCTTCAAGATATGAAGACAATGGCTGCAAGCTACGGATTAGATATTTCTAAACCTGCTGAAAATGCTCAACAAGCTATCCAATGGACATATTTAGGTTACTTAGCTGCAATTAAAGACCAAAACGGTGCGGCAATGTCTATCGGTCGTATTTCTACATTCTTAGATATTTACATCGAAAGAGATATCAGAAACGGAGTTATTACCGAAGAACAAGCTCAAGAAATGATGGATGACTTGGTTATCAAATTACGTATGGTTCGTTTCTTAAGAACTCCTGAATATAATGAATTGTTCTCAGGCGACCCTGTTTGGGTAACAGAATCTATCGGTGGTATGGGTATTGATGGCAGAACTTTGGTTACAAAGAACTCATTCAGAATTTTACACACATTGTATAACTTAGGACCTGCACCTGAACCGAACTTAACAGTTTTGTGGTCTAATCATTTACCTGAACCATTCAAAAAATTCTGTGCTAAAGTTTCTATCGATACATCTTCAATTCAATATGAAAATGATGACTTAATGCGCGGTTTCTTTGGCGATGATTACGGTATTGCTTGTTGTGTATCTCCGATGCGTATCGGTAAACAAATGCAATTCTTCGGTGCTCGTGCAAACTTAGCCAAAGCTTTGCTTTATGCTATCAATGGCGGTAAAGATGAAAAGTCAGGCGTTCAGGTAGGCCCTGAATTTGCTCCTATTACTTCTGAATATTTGGAAATCGAAGAATTAGAACGTAAATTTGACAAGATGATGGATTGGTTGGCTGAAACTTATGTTAATGCATTAAATATCATCCACTATATGCACGATAAATATTCTTACGAAAAATCTATGATGGCTTTACATGATAAAGAAGTTGTAAGAACATTAGGTTGTGGTATTGCCGGTTTCTCAATTGTTGTAGACTCACTTTCTGCTGTTAAACATGCAAAAGTTAAAGTTATTCGCGACGAAAGAGGCTTAGCTACTAACTTCGAAATCGAAGGCGATTATCCGAAGTATGGTAACAATGACGAAAGAGTTGATGAAATTGCAAGAAGAGTTGTAAAACAATTTATGGATAAAATCCGTCGTTTACCGATTTATCGTAATGCAGTTCCTACACAATCTATCTTGACTATTACATCAAACGTTGTTTATGGTAAGAAAACAGGTGCAACTCCTGATGGTCGTCAAGCAGGCGTTCCGTTTGCTCCGGGTGCAAACCCGCTTCACGGACGTGATACAAACGGTGCTATCGCTTCGTTGTGTTCAGTTGCAAAATTACCGTTCCAACACGCACAAGACGGAATTTCTAACACATTCACAATTATTCCTAACTCTTTAGGTAAAACTCGTGATATTCAAGTTGATAACTTGGTTAGCTTGTTAGACGGTTATTGTGGTAATGATGGTCAACACATCAATGTTAACGTATTAAATCGTGAAACATTGCAAGATGCTATGGAGCATCCGGAAGAATATCCGCAGTTGACAATCCGCGTATCCGGTTATGCAGTTAACTTTATTAAATTGACTCGTGAACAACAAATGGATGTTATTTCCAGAACTTTCCACGAAAAAATTTAATCAAGTATAATTAGTATAGGCGATTCTGACGTTATGTCAGAGTCGCCTTTTTAATGAAAAAGGAGATATTTATGGCAGATTTGAAAGACATAAAATTAAGAGTTCATTCTTATGAAAGCGGAGGAACCGTTGATGGTCCCGGTATAAGATTTGTTGTCTTTTTACAAGGGTGTCCTTTAAGATGTCAATATTGCCATAATCCGGATACATGGAACCTTAAAGGTGGAAAAATTGTATCTGCACATGATATTGTTGAAGAAGTTTTAAAATATGAAAATTTTATGAGTTTTTCACATGGAGGAGTAACATTCTCAGGTGGCGAACCGTTAGTGCAAAAACAAGCTTTAGTTTCTGTTTTTGAAGAGTTAAAAAAACATAATATTCATATTGCATTGGATACAGCAGGCACTACTAATATAGACGAGGTAACATCGTCTTTGCTGGATAATACAGATTTAGTTATGCTTGATGTTAAACACATTGTCGGTAGTAAACATAAAACTTTAACCGGTATGAGTAATGAAAAAAATTTTGCTTTTTTAAATTTTTTAAAAGAAAAAAATATTCGCACATGGATAAGATGGGTAATTGTTCCTAACTTTAATGATACTGTAGAATATGCTGAAAAATTTGCTTCATTTATTAACGATTATCCTAACGTGGAACTTGTTGAGCTATTGCCATATCATCAGCACGGTGTGTATAAATGGAAAGAATTGGGATTAGACTATCCATTAAAAGACACACCGGAACCGGAAAAAGAAACGGTTAAAAGATTAGCTGATGTTCTTGAAAAAATGCAAATAAAAACTCTGTATACTAAATAAATATTTAGCTTTTAATTGATGATAATAAAGTTTTGCATATAAAGCCTTATTTTACTTTGATGGAAATTTTTAAGATATTGGAATTTCCTGCTCTTTTGTAAAATATGTTATCAGAAAGTTTTCTTATTAAGTAAATTCCCAAGCCACCGATTTGTCGGTCTTTCAAACTTGATTCAAGGTCAGGGGAAGGGGCGTTCAATAAATTATATTCTTTTCCTTTATCACAGAATGTGATGATATATTCATTATTCTCTATTTGTGTAGAAATAAGAACTTTACCTATGTTGTTTTTCTTGTATGCGTACTGTGTTATATTTGAAAATACTTCTTCGGCTATCATAATTGCATTAAACTGCTTATCTTCAGAAATACTGTATTTTATCATATCTTTTTTCAAAAAGGATATGAGGTTATCAATATTTTTCATATCGGCGTTAATCTTGATTGATGAAGGATTATATCCTTTATAGATTAACTCCAGTAATGTTATATCATCAGACTGAACGGCGCCTTTTTCAAACTTTCGAATATCGTTTATCAGTAAATTAAGG
>JBGVOY010000133.1:0-8407 GCA_045126755.1 Alphaproteobacteria bacterium
CCGTAAGAGAAATATTTTCAAGTTTTCCTAAGGCCAAAAAAACTCATTTGATAGAACTTTTTTCACTCTATGCTCGAAACGGAACATTTTCTTCATTAGAAATTAACAAAATTAAGGCAAAATCTAAAAGTTTTTTTGAAAATATTTTAACATCGACTAAAAGAAAAAAAGCCAATGAAAAATTAAATGTTTTTATTATGTATTGTAACGAAAAAAATATTTACGACGAATTTCAAACCGATCCGAGCGGTAAATCAAAAGAAATTTTTGAAGCAATTATGAAAAACGAACCGGTTAGCGTTACCACCTATTTTGCGGAGCTAACCGGACAAATTGATAAAACAATAAACGATATTGAAGTTACGAAAAAAGATATCTTACAAGGTGAAAGTTCAATAAAACTTGCCAACTCCGGCTATGAAAGAGATAATTATGTTTTAATAGATATTGAAAATGAGATTGTCAGAAAATATGCCAAACAAATGAAGGAAAAACTTTTCCCTCAAGAAGTTAAAACTGAGATTGTCAAAGAACCGTTACCTTCTTTAGCTCCTAAAAATGTTGAAATACCTCAGGAACAACCATCAAAGCTTAAGGATATGTTTAATCAAATAAAAATTTCCGGACTAAAGGATATAACACAGAAAACAACCCAAAATATTAGTTCAATAAAAAATATTTTTAAGAAAAAAAGCGACTGATTTATATTTTATTACCGACGTTTTTAATATGTATTGACATCTGTTCTGTTTGGAAAGCAAGTCAACTTGAACATGAACTAAAATTTAATCATTGGCTTGTTACAAGTGCCAGTAAAGATTTGCTGTTTAATACCCCCGATGAGCTTAAATGGGAACGAGCCATGGATAATAAAACAGGAATTGTTTTTTCCTGTTTCAGAAATGTTACCGGCTTTGCTTAAGATACATTATCTATTTGCGGATAATAGATATCCCACAAATAGATTCGCCTTCATAATTTGTCGGAACATATATTGTAGCCCAAAATCCTCTACTAAACAAACATTTATCCATAGAAGTTGTTCCTAAACAGGTAATTGTCGCTAATGAAGAACAACTCTGAAAAGCATAATCACCCATTGTCGTTACAGATTCCGGAATGGTTATTTTTGTTAGATACATACACCCCCTAAAAGCATAGTTAGGAATAGCTGTTTCAACACAATTTGCATCTGTCGGTTTGTTTTTTTTTGTAAGTAAAAAGTGTGGCGTAAGGTATTTTGTTAGTAAAATTGATTCTTAGTAATTTTTATATCTTGTTGACATTGTTATTTAATGTGATATTTTAGAACAAAATAAGAACAATGAATGCGGCAGTAAATGAAACAACGTGTAATAGCTTTGATAGACTGTGATTCTTTTTATGTATCTTGCGAAAGAAAGGATAATCCTTCGTTGCAAGGCAAAGCGGTATGTGTAATGACCTCTGCTTCGGATAAAGGAATAGTCGTTTCTCGTTCTAAAGAAGCAAAAGAGCTGGGAGTTAAAATGGGGGCTCCGTATTTTCAAATTAAAAACACTTATAAAAATGTGGTTTATTTACCTACTCGTATGAAAAGATATGCTGAAATTTCTGCTCAGGTTATGTCTGAAATTAAAAACTTCAGTCCGGATGTTGAAGTGGTTTCGGTTGATGAGGCCTATATTGATTTAACCGGACTTGATAAGGTTTTTAAGATTTCTTACGTTCAAATCATTAAAAATATTCGCCAAACAATTTTGGAAAAGCTCAATATGCCGGTTTCAATCGGTTTAAGCAGTTCTAAAATTTTAGCAAAACTTGCAAGTGATAAAGCAAAAAGTTCCGGCGGTATTTTTGTAATTCCGCCTGATGATATAATAAACATTGTCGGGAGTGAAAAAATTGATCAGGTAAGCGGAGTAGGGCGAAAAAATGCGCAAAATTTATATTTTCATGGTGTATTTGATATTAAAGATTTTGTTCAAAAAGACAATGCATGGATTAGAGCTGTTTTAGGAATAAACGGTCTTACCTTAAAGCAGGAACTTATGGGAATAGCGACATCTTCGGTTGATAAAACTCCTCAAGCTCCGCAATCGATTCAAGATACCAAAAGCTTTGAGGATTTTACCGATAATTTTGAGTTTTTAAGCTACGAGTTAAATTATCATATCCATAATGCTTGTAAAAAAATACGACAATGGAATGGTTTTTGCTCAGAAATAGAGGTGATGTTAAAAACTAAAGATTTTAAGGTGTTTGCTCTCTCCGGTAAGTTTGAAAATCCGACAAATTCAAATTTTGAAATCAGGGCATTGGCGCAACAACTGTTAAAAAATATTTATAATCCCAATTTTATTTACCGCAGCACAGGTATAACATTAAAACAACTGACTTACGGCAAACAAATTCAGCAGTCATTATTTGACAACATAAAGCCGCATGACGATAAACTTTCTCACATTATTGATGAGCTTGAATACAAATTCGGGCAAGGAATTGTAAAAACCGGAAAAATGTAACTATCCACAATAAACTATTTATACTTGCTAGAGCAAAAAACATAATTTATTATATGCTCAGAAAGGGACTTTTGTCCGTTTTTGTTTTATTTAATCAGAATAAAGGAGTAAAAATGAAAAAATATTTGCTTTTAGCCGGAGTTATTGCATTAAGTGCTTGTTCGGTAACAACACATAAAGGTGTTGAAAACGGATTATTTACTGATGTGGTGGTAGAAAGTCGTCCGTTGCAAGTCTCAGTTGTTCCGGGAGTAAAAGTTAGAGGCTCGGCTCGTTGCACAAGCTTTTTAGGTTTTACGATAAATTCTCCGGAAAGAGAAGCTTATGGCGCAACAATGCAAACATCAGAAGGCAATTTTGAAGGCGGAAAATGCACAAGAGGGGCTGTTTATGATGCAATTTCCAAATCAAATTCCGAATTATTGTTAGCTCCGCAATATACTGTTAGCGGTAAAACATTCGGTTGCTTGTTCGGAGCTTGTTTGTATTCTGACAGCAGAGTCGATGTTGTAGGTTATGGGGCAACTTTCTCATATATCAGAGAAATGCCGGAAGATGTAATCAAAGAAAGATTTAAAAAGCCTGCAAAAAACGAAAAATCAGCACTGCCGGGAGGGTTAAAATTACCGTTCTAGGCTGAGTAATTAAATAAAAAAATCCGCTAATAACAATTAGCGGATTTTTTTTACTCATCATCTTCTTGACTGTCTGGTTTTTCTAAATCTTGAGCAACTTTAGGGTTGCGCAAGAGTTTTTCAATTCGGTCAACTTCAGTAAATGTGTCATCAACTCTAAAATTTACATCAGGAGTATACCTTAACTGCAATTTTGCACCAATTTGTTTTTTAAACACCCATGCTTCTTCATTAAGCATTTCAAGGACCAAACCTAAGTTTTTGCCGTTTAATGTCATAATGTATGCCGTAGCATATTTCAAATCGGGAGAAACTCTGACTTCTGTAACAGTTATTAAGGCTTCTCTTACTTCTTTGCTTCTTAAGTCGCCTCTTTCAAGCACTGAAGTAATGATTTTTTTAATTTCTTGTCCGACACGAAGTTGTCTTTGTGATGGTTCTTTTAGGGACATAGGCATTCTCCTTACAATTTTGCGGCAATAGTTTCTAATTCATAGCATTCGATAAAGTCGCCGACTTGAATATCGTTATAATTTTCAAAACTCATACCGCATTCATAACCTTCACGAACTTCTTTGACGTCTTCTTTAAAGCGTTTTAATTGAGCAAGTGAACCGTCATGAATCACGACACTGTCACGAAGCAAGCGAACTTTACTTCCGCGTTTGACAATACCCTCGGTAACCATACAACCGCCGACTTTTCCGACACCAGTAATATTAAATACGTTTCTGATTTCGGCATAGCCTAAAAGTTTTTCTCTGATTTCAGGCGAGAGTAAGCCTTCCAAACCTTTCTTAACATCATCGGCTACATCATAAATAATTGAATAGTAACGAATGTCTATTCCGTCACGACGAGCCATATCTCGAGCTTGCGGAATTGCACGAACGTTAAAGCCGATAATGAAAGCATTGGAAGCTTTAGCAAGTGTAACATCAGATTCCGAAATCGGACCTACTGCCGAATGCAATACTTGAACGGAAACTTCGTCATTAGAGAATTTGTTAATTGTGCCTTCGATGGCTTCAATCGAGCCCTGAACGTCCGCTTTAATAATAACAGATAAGTGTTTAGCTTCGCCCGATTTAATTTTATCAAGCATTTGTTCCATAGCAGATTTTGCACTTTTAACAAGTTTTGCATCACGTTCTTTTCTGATACGGTAGTTAGTAACTTCTTTAGCTTGAGCTTCATCTTTTACGGCAATAAAGTTATCACCGGCAGACGGTGTTCCTTGTAAGCCCAATACCTCAACCGGAGTAGCAGGACCTGCTTCATGAAGCTTTTTACCATGTTCATTAAACATTGCTCTGACGTGTCCCCATTCTTTGCCGGCAATAAACACTTCGCCAACTCTTAAAGTTCCGGCTTGAACCAAGATGGTTGCAACACTGCCTCTGCCTTTTTCCATTTTAGCTTCAATAACGGTTCCTTCCGCCTTACGGTTTGGATTAGCTTTCAAATCTAAAATTTCGGCTTGCAACAAAATCGCTTCCAATAAGCCGTCAATGTTAATGCGTTTTTTAGCAGAAACTTCGGCACATAAGCATTCTCCGCCCATTTCTTCAACGGCAATACCATGTTGTAAAAGTTCGGTTTTAACACGCATCGGATCAGCAGCTGGTAAGTCAATTTTGTTAATTGCAACGACAATCGGCACTTCGGCAGCTTGTGCGTGTCTGATAGCTTCAACGGTTTGCGGCATAATGCCATCGTTTGCGGCAACAACCAAAACAACAATATCGGTAACTTTTGCACCGCGGGCACGCATTTCTGAAAAGGCTTCGTGTCCGGGGGTATCAATAAATGTAATTTTCTGACCGCCTTGAACTTCAATTTGATAAGCACCGATATGTTGAGTAATACCGCCTGCTTCTTTTGCCACAACGTTAGTTGCACGCAAAGCATCAAGTAACGATGTTTTACCATGGTCAACGTGTCCCATAACCGTAACAACAGGAGCTCTGGGCATTAAATCTTCTTCATTATCTACTGGTCCGCCCAAGCCTTCTTCAACATCGCTGTCTGCAACACGTTTAAATTTATGTCCCATTTCTTCAACTACAATTTGAGCCGTATCGGCATCAATAGGTTGGTTAATGGTTGCCATAACTCCTAAAGCCATAAGTTTTTTAATTACTTCTGCGCTTTTTTCAGCCATACGATTGGCAAGCTCTTGAACCGTAATAACTTCAGGAATGATAACCTCTTTGACTATTTTTTCCTGAGGTGCAGCTTGAACAACAGGTTTTGGTTGTTTTTTCTTAAATCTGCGGCGAGGAGCACCATATCCGTAATCGTCATCATCGTCATCATTATTCATATATGAATTAAGGTTGACTTTATTATTACGACGAGGCGATTCAAAACTGCGTTTTTGAATTTTTTTGCGTTCTTGTTCAAAAGTTTCGGCTTTGCTTAAACCTTTAGAAGACGAGTTTGAAGATTTTTTATCTTTTTTATAGTCGTCATCATCGTCGTCATCATCAAAATCACGCGATTTTTTGTTGCGATTATAGCCTTTATCGTCGTCAGCGGATTTGTGAGCATTTTGAAGTTGTTGTTGAGCTTTTGCTTCTTCTTTGGCTTTCTTTTCTTCTTGTTTTTTTAATTCAAGCTCTTTTTGACGTTGTTCTTCTTGAGCAATACGTTCTTTTTCTTCTTGTTCTTTCTGTTCTTGCAAACGTTTTGCTTCTTGCTCTTGACGTTGTTTTAAGCGAACGGCATTTTTTTCTTCTTCTTCTTTTTGGCGTTTTGCTTCATGCTCTTTAGCTTCGGCAATTAAGCGAAGTTTTTGAGCGGTAGCTTCGTCAATTTCAACCTTAGGAGTTTTTATTTCTCCGGTGGTTGAAATTGTGCGTTTTTTACGCACTTCCACTTGCACCATTTTTTTACCGTCTGCCATACCGGATTTAGCCGGATTTTTAAGCGTTAATGTTGACTTCGGGGATAATGTTAATTTACCTTTTGCATTATCATCTGTCATTAGTTTTTATCTCCACATTCTAATCAAGAAAAGTTTGATATCTTTTCAAATTTTCATAAACCATTTTGGCAATATCGCTTTTCAGAACAGCAATATGCACTGTATTTACCTTATCTAAAGCATTATCTAATTCTTCAACACAATAAAGTTTTATTGTTTCTAAATTTTCGGATATTGCCCTGATTTTTTGAGCCCCGTCTTGACCGGCATCTTGAGCTTCAATCAAGAAGGCTACTTTATTTCTTAAAATTTTCTCTTTTACTTTTTCAAAACCGGTAACAAGAGCACCTGCCTTGCGCGCCAGATTTATAGAATCCAAACCTCTCTTATGTAACAGTTGTTCCACCATATCTAAAAAATTGTCTTCAATTTTTAGGTGTAGGTGAATTGATTTAATAAACAAATTTTTTTCTATGGCGGTTTTTAATGCCTTTTTGGAAATAGAGACATACAGTCCGCGACCTTCGAGTTTTTTGTTAAAATCGGGTACCAAACAACTGTCCGGAGTTTTAACAAAGCGTAACAACTCGTCTTTAGGTTTAATTTGCCCTGTGGCAATACACTTTCTGTTTGTCTCTTTTTCCATATTGTTTTCTCTTATTGTTCGTCTGCAAACCAATGTTCACGAGCAGCCATGATTATGCGATTTGCCTCAACTTGAGTAACCGTATTTTCACCCAAAATTTCAATAAGTTCATCGGCAGCTAAGTCAGCCAAATCATCCAATGTCTTAATTTCGTTTTCAGCTAATTTGATAATCATATCCTGATCTAAACCGTCAATGGTTTTTAAGCCTTCATCAATGCCTAAATCTTTACTCTTCTTGGCAAAATCTTGGTTGCGTTTTTCAACAAATTCTTTTGCTCTGCGTTGTAATTCGGTTGCAACATCTTCGTCGAAACCTTCAATTTCAGCCAATTCTTTCAACTCAACAAAAGCAACTTCGTCGATAGTAGAGAAGCCTTCGGCAATAAGAAGGTGAGCAATCATATCATCAACATCAAGAGCTTCCATAAAGCGCTCTAAGCGAACCTTATTTTCGTTTGCTCTGCGTTCTTGTTCTTGATCTTCGGTTAAAACATCAATATCTGCACCCATTAAAAGTGATGCTAATTTAACGTTTTGACCGCGTCTTCCGATGGCAATAGAAAATTGTTCTTGAGGAACAACAGCTTCCATGCGTGAATTTTCTTCATCAATAACAACCTTTGTAACTTCAGCCGGAGCAAGAGCAGCTACCAAATATTGAGCTTTATCTTCAGAATAAGGAACAATATCAATTTTTTCGCCCTGTAATTCTGTTACGATTGCTTGAACTCTGATACCCCTTAAACCTACACAAGCACCAACAGGATCAACCGTAACATCATTTGCTTTAACGGCAATTTTTGCTTTTGAACCCGGATCACGAGCAACACCCATAATTTGAACAATACCGTCGTAAATTTCCGGAACTTCTGATGTAAACAATTTTGCCATAAATTCGGGGCAGGTACGTGATAAGAAAATTTGCGGACCTCTGTTTTCACGACGAACGTCTAAAACATAGGCACGAACTCTGTCACCGGTTTTGAATTTTTCCCTTGGGATAATTTCATCACGGCGCAAAATTGCTTCAGTTTTGCCTATATCTAAAACAACATTACCAAACTCTAAACGTTTAACGGTTCCGTTAACGATAGTGCCGATTTTTTCTTTATATTCTTCATATTGACGATTACGTTCCGCATCACGAACTTTTTGAACAATAACCTGTCTTGCTGTTTGAGCGGCAATACGACCAAAATCAATAGGAGGTAACGGATCTATAATAAATTCACCGATTTCAATGTTTTTATCATAATATTTTGCATCTTTTAAGCGTAATTGAGCTGCTTCATTTTCAATTTCGGCATCGTCTTCAACAACTTCACGATAGCGAGCCAATGCGATGGCACCGGTTTTTCTATCAATATTTGCTCTGATATCATGTTCAACACCATAGCGAGAACGTCCTGCTTTTTGAATAGCAATTTCCATAGCTACAAAAACATCTTCTTTATCAATGTTTTTTTCACGAGCAACCGTATCAGCTACTAATACAATTTCAGGTCTTGGCATATTTTCAATATTTTCCATTTTGTTCCTCATTTAATTCAAAAATTAAAGTTCAATAGTTTCGTGTTCTGCTTGATATTTTTCCCAAAGCTCATCGGTAAGAACTATTTTTGCTTTAGAAATAAAATCAAAATCAATCACATATTCTTTTCCGTCCATATCAACACGGATTTTATTATTTT
>JBGVOY010000134.1:0-9179 GCA_045126755.1 Alphaproteobacteria bacterium
GCCGCTGATACTTATAACTTTATTTAGTTTTAGTTCTAATCCGACATGGACAGCCATTCCTCCGCCTTGAGAATGCCCCGCTAAAATAATATTATCAAGACTTTCTCCCAAAGCCAAAATTTTATTTTTTATATATTCCAACGAATGATAATAATCTTTAATAACGGCATCTCGGCGATTGTTTTGTTCAAATTTGTTAAACCACATAAATTTGCCTGATTTTAACGGATGGGGATAAGGAGCGTTAAAAGAAAACAACTCTGCATCAAATTGTTTGGCAATTTGTTTCATCAGCTCGCCATAAGCATTTTTATCTGAACCCGAACCATGCAAAAAAACTAACTTTTTCATAAAACCATCCGTTAATAAAATATTACAACACAAATTAAACCCCAAAATACAAGCAACGCTTCAAAGCAAATGCGCTGATTTTAATTGGGAGTATAAAGCAAAAACCACCTTTTCAGGTGGTTTTTGTTATTGGTGAGCCCGACGGGATTCGAACCCATGACCCTTTGATTAAAAGTCAAATGCTCTACCGACTGAGCTACGAGCCCTCATTCAATGAGCGAATATATAAAATATAAAAAATCGTATGTCAACTAAAAAAATAAAAAAAGTTAAAAAAAATGAAAATAGTGTTTATTTATTAATAATTATATGTTATCTTACCCTAAAATATGAGTTAATATATCTTATGTAGAGGTTAAATATGGCTGAAAATAACGAAACAACCGGTAAAAAAAACAGATATGATATCTTGCAAAATGACAAAGGGCAAATTATGATAATTATTCAAAACCGTGCTGGCGGACCTGAAAAACCTTTGTTTGTGTATGATGGAACAGACAATGCTTTATTATATCGTTGCAAAGAAAATGCCGTATACTTCTCTGACATAGCCGAAGGGGCCAGAAATCCTCTAAAATCAGTATCTGAGGTGTGGATTGTTGAAATAAACGATGATGATGTCGTAAGAGAATATATGGTTCCGGTCCGAATCGTAAAAGATGTAAAGGCCTTCTTATAAAACAACAAGTTAATACACTTACAAGGGCTATCAAGCCCTTTAATTTTGGATATAAATATGCTTGTAAACACTGTTTCTTATTTGTTATTTATCGCAATAGCGGCACTTTTAAGGTTTCGCGCACGGTTTAATAAAATTGTTGTCCCCCTTCTTTCTTTTTCCGCCATAGCAATTTTTTATTACTTCGTTCAAGATATGTTAACCGGAACCGAATCGGTTACAACATTACTGTGGGACAGTTCTAAAAGCGGTAATATAAAAATTGATGTAGTTTCTTCTGTGAATAACTATCAAATGATTCTGCCTTTTTTTGCGATTACCGTTTTAGCGCTTATAAATAATTTATTTTTTCGTTTTGAACCCGACAAACGAAATTTTGCCGCAATTTTAATATTAAATCTTCTAAGCCTTATTATGCTTATTGCCGGTAATAATCTTATACAAATTATCACTTTTGTTTTTGTAATAGATATTTTAAGCCAGCTATTTATTAAAGATATTTACGCCAGCAGGCGTTACAGCATATATAATTTAATTGCTGACATGGGGCTTTTTCTGGTTATGGCAATGCTTAAAAGCAAGTTAGAAACTCTTGATGTTGCAAATATGGTTCATTACTACGAAACAGGAAGACACCGTGATTTTATTATGTTTGTAATTATGATTAGTCTGTTTATAAAATTCGGTTTTTTCTTATTTCAAAGCTATTTATTAGATTTAAAAAACACAAAATTTCACAGGCTGATTCTGATACCTTACTTATCGACTCCGATGGTAGCTCTGATTTTATTTATTAAATTTTATCCTCTATTGGTTGTATCTCCCTCATTTTATACATGCTTAAATATTGCTGTAACTCTTACAATGTTATGGGGTAGCATTGGTGCCATTGTAATCAATAACCTAAAAGAAAAAACTGTTTATCTTAATATGCTTATAATTGCATTATCGGTAAAAATAGTTCAGTGCTATGATTTTGTTTGGAACATACAAATATCATTATTACTCATACTCGGCTTTTGCCTTAATTTATGCTTGTATTATACTCATTACGGTATCAACCGAGAAAACAACTTATTATCTGTCGGCTCGGCTCAAACACAAAACAAAATTATTTTCAAATTAACAATTATCGTATACACGCTTATAGCATCTGCCTTATGCTGTGTTTTAGCAGCGTCATTAACTCCGGATAATACATATTGGATATATCTGTTCTTAATATTATTCCCCTTGTGCTCTTCACATATTTTTGCGCAAATAATTTCTGTTCTGCCTAAAAACGTTGCCTCCAAAACAGATTATTTGCCTATAATACCGCTTGTTATATGTTCATTACTTTCCTATTTTGTTATAGAACAACATAGTAAGATGATAAAATACGCAATTTATTTTACCGTAATTTTTGCCATACTCATAAAAATATATCCGTTAAAACTTACTTTTGAAAACAAGTTATTAAATCAAAAATTACAAAAAATAGATTTTTTTGCCCATATTTACGATATAATTCTTGTTAATCCGGTAAAAATAATCGGCAGATGGTTAACTGTTTTGTTTGATTTTGTATTTATTGAAAAAACCGTTGCCATAATGTTCTCATCAATAAACAACATTACCATACGTTCATTCCGAAAAGCCGCAAGAAATTGGGTAGCGTATTATTTTTTTAATTTTGCGTTGGGTATAATAATTGTTATATGGTGTTTTTTTAAAGGAAATAAATAATGGCAAAAATATTACTGCTCATAATTATCTTTTTACCCATTCTCGGAGGATTGTTTGTTATATCATCTCATAACGAAAACCACAAAAACTCTGTTAATGTTGCTATTTTTACGGTTTTAAGTAATGTTTTTTTAATTTTAAGACTATTTTCGGATATTGATGCTCATACCGATGATTTACAAGCAATAAGCTCTTTTATCTGGCCTATTTTACCTAAAATAAATATTGTATTCGGTATTAACGCCACCTCACTTTTACTTATTTTAGCTGTCCATTTAGCAATGTTGGTCGGAATATTTAGCATTAAACATCAAAAAAATTTTCAAAAATCTGTTTTGTTTTTTTCAATGTGTTTTTTATGCACTTGTAACGCGTATTTTTCGGCAGTAGATATTTTCTCATTTTACACATTTTTTGTTTTAATGATTTTACCTTTGTTTTTACAAACCGGAATTATCAGCGACAACAAGAAATATAAAATAATTTCGAGGTTTTTCCTATATAACTTTATCGGTGCTTTTTTATTTTTGAGCGCTGTAGTTACAATTTATGCTCTGGAAGGAAAAGGCGTTGAAATAAATCAAATATCTTCTGTTAAACTTGAAAAAGGGTATGGAATTTGGGTATGGAGTGCAATATTTTTAGCTTTTGTATCTCGTATTCCGGTTTGGCCTTTTCACTATTGGATAACATCTGTAAGCAACTTAATAAAAAATCCGTTGGTGTTTATTGAGGCTAATTTAATTCCGGTTATGGGGTTATATGGTTTTATGCGTTTTTGGCCGGCAAATATTCCTGATGAAATTTCTTCATTAGCCCCTATTTTTGAAATTTTGTGCATTATAACAATGTTATTTACCGCCTTTAGCGGATACTCTAATACCACTGCAAAAGAAAAGCTTTTTGCCTACACTTTGGTTTATTACTTGCTGTATTTGATAGGAGTATTTTTACCAACGGATATTTTATTATATAATATATCATATTCACTGTTTGCATTTATATTGGTTATGTCCGGACTTACAGTTTTAGTTGCACATATTGAACGACAAGCCGATAAATTATCGACAGGCTCAAACGGTATTTTGTGTATTCTTCCCAAAACATCATTTGCATATTCTATGCTTATAATTGCCGCAATAGGCCTACCTGTTTCAGCATTATTTTGGAACAATTTTATCATAATATCAGAAATGTTTAATGTCAGTTTGTATATAGGCACAGCGGTTATAATAACTTTAGTGTTGGCTTCCGTTACCTTATTGCAAAATTTATATACCTTAAAAGACGACAGTTGTCCTATAAATACCAATGAAAAAATTGCAGATATAGATACAATAGAATTTGCTATATGTATTGCCGTAATGCTGATATTATTTTTGTCGCTGTTTAAACCGCTATGGTTTGCATATTGATAGGAAAATAACATGATTGAAAATATCTTATACTTATTTCCGGAAATATCTTTACTTGTAGGTATTATACTTGTTTTAATACAAAAGATTTTTTCCGTATTATCCATAAAAAGCTATTTCAAATTAACTTCAGTTACGGTTATTATAAGCGCTTTGTTTTCCATACTATTTTACAACAAAAACGTTTTTCCTGCGTTTTTTGAAACAAATTCATACACTGTCTTATTTTATATTTTAAGCTGTTTTATGATATTTGCATGGCTAAATATTTCTATCAAATGGTTTGTATCGGAAGATACCGATCCTTTTATATTTTGCATATTATCCTTATTAGCCTTATTTAGTTTTTCCCTTATTATCAAAACGGTTAATTTAGGTATTTTATTTATCGGGCTGACAATGTTATCTTCCGTAAATTATTCTTTTCTTAAATTCAGTCAACAAAATGAAGAGTTTCATAACGTAAGCAACCGATACTTAATTACAACCGGTATTTTTTCAATTTTAGCCATCATTGGTCTTTTTTTACTAACTCCGGAATATTGGAATTATACGCAAGCAGCCGAATTTTTAGGAAGTGAAAATATAAAAATTTGCGTATTTATAATATGTTCGATTCTGTTTTATTTACTGTTTCTTATCGGAATTGCACCTTTTCACTTTTGCTTTGCCGATATTGTATCTCCTGCGGTATTACCGGTTGCCGTATATTTTAACTTAATTCCGTTATTTTCGCTGTTTTGCGTTTTTATCAAAATAAATACTTCCGTATTTGTTACTTTATTACCGGAACTTACCTTAATATATACAATATTCGGAGCTCTTTCTTTAATTGTAGGAGCAATCGGAGCTAATGCCAGCAGAAACTTGCGTAAAATATTTGCATATTGCGGAATATATAATTTAGGTATGATATTACTATTATTATTACCGTTTAATTCTTCTGATTTATTAGGCGGATTTATTTATTTACAAGTATATGTATTGGCTTTATTTGGAATTTATACCACATTTTACAGTTTTAAAAGCAACGGAGTTTATTTAACCAATCTGAATATGATAAACGGAATTGCCAAGGTTCGTCCCTTTATTTCTGCCGCCCTGTTATTTTTTATGATTTCCTTAATGGGAATATCCCCCTTCCCCGGATTTATCGGACAATTAAGCGTTTTAGAAAACATTGTAACGGCAAACTCTTACTTTATATTATTTATTGCACTGTTTTCTATGATTGTTTTAATGGCGGCATTTTTACAAATTATTCGCTCTTTATATTTTAATAATAAAGAAACGGAATTTAACAGACCTGATTACGGAGTATACGCATATTTATCCATAAACATAATTTTAATAATAATACTTATTTTCAAACCGGAATTTTTGCTATATGACGCGCCCGCAATATTAAATTTGGTATTAGAATAATGAAAAAAATAAATAATTGGATATGGAAAGATTTTGACAGTGTAACAAGCACTAATGATGAAGCAATATCATTTGTCGGCAAATTAGGGCAAAATTGTATTATATCAGCCAAAACACAAACAAACGGAAGAGGACGACGTAGCCGAATTTGGGTAAGCGAGGAAGGAAATTTATATGCATCATTTGCCTTCAAAATTGAACTGAACGATTTGAGTAAAATAGTTATTTTAAGCGCTGTAGCAACATACCGAACAATAAAAAATTTTATAAGCAATCACAAAATTCAAATTAAGTGGCCCAATGACATATTAGTTAACAATGAAAAAATATCCGGTATTTTGTTTGAAAGAGCTGATGATAATTTTTGGATTATGGGGTTAGGTATAAACATTGTATCAAATCCGTCGCTAAATGACGCAAACTACCGCGCAACAAATCTTAAAAAATTGGGAGTTAACGTAACCAGAACACAAGTGTTGGAAAAATTTGTTGATGTATTTGATGAACTTTTAGCACAATATCGCAATTTCGGATTTGAAAAAATAAAAAAAACTTGGCTTGACAATGCTTTTAATCTGGGCAATGCTGTTACAATCAAACAAGAAAAACAAATTATTGAAGGAACATTTCTGACTATTGACGATAATGGCTCACTGATTTTAAAATCAGATAATAAAATAAAAAAAATTATAGTCGGTGATTTGTTTACAAATAAAGGTTAAAAAATGACAGATTTAAAAAAACAAGGAGTATATTTTTTACCAATCGGCGGAGCTGATGATATTGGTATGAATATGTTTGCTTACTCTTCAAACGGTAAATGGATTGTGGTTGATGCAGGGTACGGTTTTTTAAATGATGAATATCCAGGAATGGATATGTGCTACGTAAACCCACAGTTTCTGGCTGAATTTAAAGACGACATTGAAGGACTGTTTATTACTCATGCCCATGAAGACCACATGGGAGCTATTGCTCATATTTGGCCGCAATTACAATGTCCGGTATACGGAACCGATTTTGCCTTAGCATTGGTTAAAGAGCGCCTAAAAGAATATGGAATGGAAAATGATGTTGAGCTTGTTTGTGTTAACGAAACAATGAATGTTAAACTTGAAGAGTTTGATGTAGAATTTATTTCAATGGTTCATTCCGTTCCTCAAACTTGTGGTCTTTTTATTAAAACAAAATATCAAAATATTTTTCACGCTACCGATTGGCGTTTTGACGATGCAAAAATTGATATGCTTAATAATCCTGTTGCTAAACTGAAGCAAATCGCTGAAAACGGTATTGATTTATTTGTTTGCGACTCAACTAACGTTTTAGTTGATACACACCAATATTCAGAATTTGATATAAGGCAAAGTTTATGTAAAATTATTCCGGAAATAAAAGGCGGTTTAATAGTTACCTGTTTTGCTTCTAACTTAATGCGTTTGGAAAGTTTGCTCATAGCTGCCGATATTGCACAAAGAACGCCTGTCTTAATGGGAAAAACATTGCTCACAAATATGAAAATTGCAAAAGACTGCGGATATTTTAAAAATACCGTAACAACATACAGTGCAGAACAAGCACAAGAGATACCGTCAGATAAAGCAATGTATATTTGCACGGGTTCGCAGGCAAATTATCGCAGTGCGTTAAGTCAAATAGCCAAGGGCGAAAGTAAATATGTTACATTAAGCCAAAACGATACTATCATTTTTTCTTCAAAAATCATTCCGGGAAATGAAAATAAAATTGAAAAAATGCAAGAACAGATGGCTGCAAAAGGTGTTAAGATTATTACTGAAGAAACCGATTTAGTACACACATCAGGTCATGCTTCAAAAGAAGAGTTAAAAATGATGTATCAAATCTTAAAACCCAAAATTGTATTTCCTGTTCATGGTGATAAACGATTTATCCGAGAACATAAACGTTTTGCATTATCTTGCGGAGTTAAGGATGTATGTTCGGGTAAAAACGGCGATATATTTTTACTTTATAACGGAAAAATTGAAAAAGTCGAAGAAACAATTTCCGATATTATGGGCGTTGACAGATTAAAAACAGTTTCACTAACCTCCGAACTGATACAAAACAGACGCCGTATCGCATATAATTGCTCAATGTTTATTTCTGCCGTTATTTCAAAAGATTTAGAATTAAAAGATTTACAAATTACATCTTTAGATATTTTGGAAGCTCCTCAATGGCAAGAATTATCTGAAGATATAAAACAAACCGTAACCCCGTTAATAAATACAAAACTTAAAGAATGTAAATGTATAAACTCGCAAGTAACGGATTTTATTAAGGGGCACATCAGAAAAAGAGTGTTAAAGGCAACCGATATAAAACCGGTAACACTTTTGCATATATACCAAGAACAATAAATTATAAGGAGATAAAAAATGACAATCATACCCGATAGATTAAAAAAAGGCGATAAAGTGATGATTATCGCTCCATCAAGAAGTTTAAAACTCATTGGTGCCGATTGCCGAAAAATTGCTGAAGACAGGCTTAAATCGTTGGGATTGGAGGTTGTATTTGCTCCAAACACAACAGATGAAAATTGTGATATGACAATTTCAACCGATGTTAAAAAACGTGTTGACGATATTCATACTGCTTTTGCCGATAAATCGGTAAAAGCAATTTTAACTGTTATCGGCGGTTTTAACTCTAACCAACTTATTAAACATTTAGACTACGACTTAATTAAAAATAATCCTAAAATTTTTATGGGTTTTTCAGATATTACCGCACTTCATACAGCTATTTATGCTAAAACAGGCTTGGTAACATATTATGGTCCGCATTACAGTTCACTCGGTATGCTAAAGGGTTGTGAATATACATTGGAAAATATGGTAAAAACATTGTTTGAAGGCCATACTCAAGAATTGAAAGCTTCAAATACATGGAGCGATGATATGTGGTTTTTAGACCAAGAAAATCGCAAATTTATAGAAAACGAGGGTTGGTGGCATATTCAAAGCGGCGAAGCAAAAGGCACTATTATCGGCGGAAACTTGTGCACATTTATTTTGCATTTAGGAACTATATATCGTCCGAAGTTTGAAAAAGATACGATTCTTTTTATTGAAGATGACGAAATGTCAGATTTATTGACCTTTGAACGCAATCTGCAGGCTTTGATTAACCAAGATGACTTTGTAAATGTTAAAGGATTGGTAATCGGTCGTTTTCAGAACAAATCAAACGTTAACCGTGAAAAATTAGAATTTATCTTAAAAAATAAACCGCAACTTAATAATATGCCCATAATTGCCAATATTGATATGGGACATACTACTCCGATTGCAACAATTCCGTTAGGCGCTCAAGCTCAAATATCGGCAGACGGTAAAATATTTATTAAATAATTTAACTTTAGTAACCTTATAAAATAAAACCACCGATTAAATCGGTGGTTTTATTTTATAAAAAGCCCCTGAAAAAAATCAGGGGCTGAATTTGCTTTAAGGTAATTTCTTAAAATTATTTCAAAATTTTAGAAACAACACCGGCACCAACTGTGCGGCCACCTTCACGAATAGCAAAACGTAAACCTTCGTTCATAGCAA
>JBGVOY010000135.1:0-2406 GCA_045126755.1 Alphaproteobacteria bacterium
TTATTAACAATTCGAGATAAATGATTTACTGCCTCAAGTAATTGTGCGCGATCAACTGAAATTTCCATTTTTGCATTTTCCTCTCTTAAAAAGAATTAAAACATAGTAGTAGTAGTAAGTAGTGTTAAAACTGTTGAAAACTGTTTTAAATACACATTGGTACAAGCTTTTTGTTGTTGATAATGCTCTTGATAAAAATTTTATAATTTTTTTGTTTTTTTGTATAAAAAAAGTTAATGTTAATAAATATATGTTAAAAGTTGTTAATTTTGTGGAAAACTTTTTATTATTCTTCTTTAAGATTTCTTATAATTTCATCAACTATTTCTTTTTCATACGGGTTTTCTTTTAAAACCTTTTCAGCTTGTCTTACATTATGTAATACTGTTGAATGATCTTTACCAAAGCTTTCTCCTATTGACTGATAAGGAAGCTCGGTGGTTTCTCTTGCAATATACATAGCAATTTGCCTTGCTTTAACAAGCTCTGAGGTTCTTCTTGTAGATAAAATCTCGGTTTGGGAAACCTGATAAGTTCTTGCAACCTCTTCAATAATTCTTTCTATTTTTATAGGTTCTGCCTTTTGCTCGGCAATAACATCACGAATAAGTGTTTTAAGAACAGATACTGTCGGCGCCTTATTTTCAAGGTTTATGTATGCCTTTAGTTTTTTAACAACGCCGCCAAGCTGTCTATTGCTTGCATTTACTTTTTTTGCAATTTCATAAACAACCTCATCAGCAAGTGTTATACCAACCTGCTCGCACTTAACCCTAATAATGCCAACCCTCGTTTCAAAATCGGCAAGGGTTATATCGGCCAAAAGTCCGCTTTCAAGGCGAGTCTTTATGCGGTTTTCAAGTGTCATAATCATTCTTGGCGGTCTATCAAGTGTTACAACAACCTGTTTGTTGTTTCTTTTTAGAAAATCAAAGGTGTTAAAGAATTCTTCCTGTGTTGATTCCTTGCCCGCAATAAAGTGAATATCGTCAATAAGTAAAACATCAACATTGCGGTATTTATTTCTAAAATCATCAATACTGTCAAGTCGCATCTTATTATCGTGCAAGGCGTGTATCAAATCGTTTGTGAATTCTTCGCCGCGGGTACACTCTATTTTTAAATTAGGGTGCAAACGAGATATTTCATTTTTTATAGCAAAAAGCAAATGAGTTTTACCAACACCCGAGGGACCGTAAATTACAAGAGGGTTATATTCATACGCGGGTTGCTCGGCAACTGCTTGTGCCGCTGCGTGTGCAAAACGGTTGGTTTGTCCCACAATAAAGTTATCAAAGGTAAAGTTTTCCTCGCTGTATCCTGCCGCATCGTTAATTTCGGTTTTTGAACCCTTTGAATCGGTAGCGATGATTTTAAAATCCATATCTATTCCCATTATGGTTTTGATACTTTTCTTTAATAAATCGCTGTAAGTATTTTCCACAATTTCTTTTTTGTAGGAAGAATAAATAGAGAGGGTTAAAACACCATTTTGAATATCAACAGGCTCTAAATCTTTAAACCAAACCCTAAACGCAATTTCGTTGATTTCTTTTTTACATTCCTCACATATTGCTTCCCAAATATCCGCCAAAGATTCTATTTCCATTTTATTTTCTCCTAAAAGTGTTTAAATTTTTGTTTTAAACGCGTTTTTTAAAGTTTCCTTTATACCTACACATAGTAGAGTATAACACAACTACGGCAAATTTGCAATAGTATTATAATAATTATATTATATATAATAATAAACGGCTACCCACAAAAAACGCGTTTGCCCTGACCGGCAAAAAGAATTATAACTAATCATTTTGCGACATTCACCGACATCTTTATAAAATCGTGAAATTTTTATAAAAAAAGAGTATAATATATTCAAATTTTTCCAAAGGGGATATTTTTACGGAAAAGAAAAACCTAAAAAACATATTTACAATACCAAATATTATGTCTATTTTCAGAATTTTGCTGATTCCTATAATTTGGTATTTATATGTTGTTAAAGAAGATTACGCGTTTACCGCAGCTTTGGTGGTGCTCTCGGGTGCTACCGATGTGGTTGACGGGTTCATTGCAAGAAAATTTAATATGATAAGTGAGCTTGGTAAATTTATAGACCCCATAGCCGATAAGCTTACCCAAGCCGCACTGATTTATTGTCTTATAAGCCGTTTTAGAAATATGATGTTTGTTTTTGTTCTTATGGCTGTTAAGGAAACACTAAATGCCGTTTCTTTCCTTATTTTGAAGAAAAAAACAGGCAAAATGCTCAGCGCGAGCTGGCACGGAAAGCTTGCAACCGTTTTGCTTTATGCAATGTTGTTTTTACATATTGTATGGTTTGGCATACCGAGTGCTGTATCAAACATATTTATTATGGTAACTGCGGCGGCAATGGTTTTATCG
>JBGVOY010000136.1:0-2910 GCA_045126755.1 Alphaproteobacteria bacterium
CCTTATTGATAATATGGGAATAAGAGGAAAAGTAAAAGATAATATAACAAATATAATAATGTCAGCCAAATTTAGCCAGATAGATACAGATTTGAACATCAAAAAATTTGAAGCATGGTATGATATGTGGAAAAGCATAAACAGCATCGGAAACCAAGAGATAGATATGATTAAGAAAGAAAAAGATCTGTTTAACTCGGTTATCGATGATGAAATACCTGAACTGGAAAATATTACATTACAATAATTTAAGGCATGGTATGAATTATGTAATTAAAAATAAAATAAGCGCATTTAAGCAAAATAAACGAGCTTTTATTGCGCTTATCCTATTTGTAGTGATATTCATAATTTCATTATTTTCGGAATTTATAGCAAATGACCGTCCTCTTATGGTAAAATATAAGGAAAAGCTATATTTTCCCGTATTTGCAGATTACACAGATGAGTTTTTCGGAGGAGATTTTCCGACACCGGCAGACTACAAAGATCCGATAATAATATCCAATATCGAACAAAACGGTTGGATGATTATGCCTATAATACCTTTTTCATATAACACTGTAGATTATGAAATTGATGCTCCGGCACCGACACGTCCGGATAAAACACATTGGCTCGGAACCGATGACGAGGGAAGGGATATTGTAGCTCGTATTTTATACGGAATACGTTTATCAGTTATATTTGCGTTTATTCTCACATTTGTTTCCTCGGTTATAGGTATAACCATTGGGGCAATACAAGGCTATTTTGGCGGAAAAACGGACATTGTTATGCAAAGGTTTATTGAAATATGGGAATCATTGCCTCAACTGTTTATTTTAATCATTATTGCCAGTGTTTTTATGCCTACTTTTTGGAGTTTACTGATAATTTTAATGTTCTTTTCGTGGACCTCATTAACTTCAATGGTAAGAGCAGAATTTTTAAGAACTCGCAATTTTGAGTATGTTAAAGCGGCAAAAGCGCTTGGCGTAAGTGATTTTAGAATTATGTTTAAGCATATACTTCCTAATGCACTTGTAACAAGCATAACATTTATTCCGTTTATATTATCGGAATCCATAGTAGCCTTAACATCATTAGATTTTTTAGGTTTGGGATTATCTTCCGAATATCCTTCCCTTGGCGATTTAGTAAGACAAGGCAAAGATAACTTACAAGCGCCATGGATAGGTGTAACAATTTTTATTGTTTTATCAAGTTTGTTATCTATTCTCATCTTTATAGGAGAAGGGGTAAGAGATGTGTTCGACACAAGGAAAGATAGATGAAAAAAAATCTTGAAATCAAAAACTTATCAATACAATTTAAATCAAAAGATAAAAAACACGACTTTAAAGCCGTAAATAATATAAGCTTTGATTTGAATAAAGGCGAAATATTGGGAATTGTAGGTGAGAGCGGTTCCGGAAAATCGGTAACAGCATTATCAATTTTAAATTTATTACCGAAAAACAAAGCCTATATTGACGATAAAAGCTCTATAAAACTAAACTCGGTTGAGCTTATTGGTGCTGATAACAAAACTTTAAACGAGGCTAGGGGCGGTAAAATAGGTTTTATATTTCAAGAACCTATGTCTTCATTAAATCCGTTGCATAAGATAGGAAAACAAATAGCAGAAACTATTATATTACATCAAAAACTCAGCACAAAAGAAGCGAAAGAAAAAACAATAGAATTATTAAAATTAGTTGGCATAAAAAATGCTCAAAACCGCTATAATTCGTATCCGTTTGAATTATCAGGCGGACAGCGACAAAGAGTTATGATAGCTATGGCGATTGCTAACAATCCGGAAGTTTTAATTGCCGATGAGCCCACAACTGCTCTTGATGTTACGGTTCAAGAACAAATTATAAACCTCATTATTGATTTAAAAAAACGCTTTAATATGTCTGTAATTTTTATCAGTCACGATTTACACTTAATTAAAAAAATTGCAGATAGAATACTTGTAATGTATCAGGGAAATATTGTTGAAGAAGACACAACCGATAATATATTTAACTATCCGAAAAACGATTATACTAAAAAGTTAACATCATCTTCTTTGTCATTGAAAAAGCGAAATAAAAATAAAAACAGTGTGGTTGCTGAAATCAAAAATTTATATATTGAATATCCGCTGAAGAAAAACCTTTTCGGCAAGACTGTTCAATCATTAAAAGCTCTTAATAATGTGTCGTTTAAGTTATATAAAGGTGAAACCTTAGGTATTGTAGGCGAAAGCGGTTCCGGAAAGACAACATTGGGAATGTGTTTGGCCGGTCTGATAAAATACTCCGGAAATGTAACATTTTTTGAAAATTTTAACGAAAAAGAGTTCAGAAAAAATATTCAAATAGTATTTCAAGATCCGTATAATTCGTTAAATCCTCGTTTTAATATTTTTCAGATAGTTTCGGAAGGCTTAAGAGTTCATTTTCCTAAGTTAACAGAAACTCAATATATTCAAGAAGTTATAAACATATTAAAAGAAGTAGGTTTAGCTCAAAATGATTTATACAAATATCCGCATGAGTTCTCAGGTGGCCAACGTCAACGAGTAGCTATTGCCAGATCTTTAATTTTAAAACCTCAAATAGTCATATTAGATGAACCTACATCAGGTCTAGATGCACTTGCTAAAAAGCAGGTTTTAGATTTTATTATTGAGGTGGTTGATGAAACAGGAATGATAGTAGTCATTTCTTCACATCACTTATCAGAACTTGAACGTATTTGTGATGAAATTACAATGTTATCTCATGGTAAGGTGGTCTATCAGTCTTCAGTGGAAGTGCTTAAAAATCAGGTTCGTAAATTACAAGTTGTTTTTAATGACAAAGCACCAGAGGGGATTGCCCAGTGGAATGAAGTACTCAACGTAGAAAATATAGGAAGTGTATATTATATAGTTAC
>JBGVOY010000137.1:0-12398 GCA_045126755.1 Alphaproteobacteria bacterium
AACTTCTTCGTCCTTGGCGAATGCGACTTTACCCAGTTCTATAAACATCCAGTCGCTAGGTTCATCATCTTTTTTACTCATGTCGATAAAATTTAAGGGGGTTAATAATTTAAGAATAGCATTAAGTGATTTATACATATCATAAAACAGGTTTGTTGTCAAATAAAATGGTCTAATGATAAAAATATTTTCGCCATCTTGCGATACAAATTTTTCATTACTATATTTTAAATTATGGAAAGGATAATTTAAGATGAATATGGAAATTTTTACAGACAGAAGCAAGGGTTTTATTCAGGCTGCACAAAACTTGGCAGTTAGAAATTCTAATCAATTTATTACACCGGAACATTTGCTTAAAACGCTTTTAGAAGATAAGCAAGGACTTTGTTACAGTCTTATTTTGCAAACAGGTATAAATGCAGATGATGTTTATAAAAACGTAACAACAGACGTGGAAAAACTACCAAAAATTGAAGGCGCATCAGTGCAAATTTCAGCTTCTCAAAATTTATTAAAGGTTTTGGATAATGCTGAACAAGCAGCATTAAAATCCGGAGATTCTTTTGTTACGGTTGAGCGTATTTTACAAGCCTTAATTGCTTACAAATCTTACGGCGTTGATGCAAAAAAATTAAATGAAGTTATCAATAATATGCGACAAGGACGCACAGCGCAGAGCGCATCGGCAGAAGATACTTTTGATTCGTTAAAAAAATATGCCACAGATTATACCGAAAAAGCACTGCAAGGCAAATTAGATCCTGTTATCGGAAGAGATGATGAAATAAGGCATACTATTCAAGTGTTATCCCGAAGAACAAAAAATAATCCGGTTTTAATTGGTGAACCCGGAGTTGGTAAAACTGCCATTGTAGAAGGTTTAGCACTAAGAATTGTAAATTCTGATGTTCCGGAAAGTTTAAAAAACAAACGTTTGATGGCGCTTGATATGGGCGCACTCATTGCCGGTGCAAAATACAGAGGAGAATTTGAAGAGCGCCTTAAAGCCGTATTGGATGAAGTTAAAGCATCTGATGGTCAAATCGTATTGTTTATAGATGAAATGCATACCGTGGTGGGTGCAGGTGCAACATCTGGTTCTATGGATGCTTCAAATTTATTAAAACCTGCTCTTGCCAGAGGCGAACTTCATTGCATAGGCGCTACTACACTATCAGAATATCAAAAATATATTGAAAAAGACCAAGCATTTGCCCGCCGTTTTCAACCTGTTTATGTTAATGAGCCAAAGGTTGAAGAAACTATCTCTATTTTGCGTGGTCTAAAAGAAAAATATGAACTTCATCATGGTGTTCGCATTTCCGATGCCGCACTCGTTTCGGCCGCAGTTATGTCAGACAGATATATCAGCGACCGTTTTTTACCTGATAAAGCCATAGATTTAGTTGATGAAGCAGCCAGTTATTTACGTATGAGTATTGATTCTAAACCGGAATATCTTGACGAATTAGATAGAACGCTTATTCAACTTAAAATTGAAAGAGAAGCACTTAAAAAAGAAATCGACAGTGCTTCCGCTGAGAGATTAGAAAAAATTAACGAGCAAATTTTAGAAAAAGAAAAAATATCCGCCCAAGAAAATGAAAAATGGAATAGTCACAAAAACAGTGTTCAGGAAGCATCAAAATTAAGAGAAGCTCTTGACACTCTTAAAATAGAAATGGAAAAAGCTTTACGAGAAGGAAATTACGACAAAGCAGGAAAACTGCAATATAAAGATATTCTGGAACTTGAAAACAGGCTTGAAGTGTTAAACCAAAATGAGAAAAACTCAAGAGCCGGTGAGGTAGTTACATCTGACATTATTGCTTTAATTGTTTCCAAATGGACCGGAATCCCGACCGATAAACTCATAAGCAACGAACGTCAAAAACTTATAGATATGGAAAAACTGATTGCTCGACGTGTTGTCGGACAAGAAGAAGCGATTGTTGCCGTTTCTAATTCGGTAAGACGTTCTCGTTCAGGATTAAACGACCCTAACAAACCAATCGGTTCATTTTTGTTTTTAGGTCCGACAGGCGTCGGTAAAACCGAACTTGCTAAAACATTAGCCGAATTTTTATTCAACGATGATAAAGCAATTTTACGAATCGATATGTCGGAGTATATGGAAAAGCATGCGGTTTCACGCCTGATTGGCGCACCTCCGGGATATGTCGGTTATGATGAAGGCGGAGTATTAACCGAATCGGTCAGACGCAGACCATATCAAGTCATTTTATTCGATGAAGTCGAAAAAGCGCATCCCGATGTCTTTAATGTATTATTGCAAGTTTTAGATGACGGACGTTTGACCGACAGCAAAGGTCGTGTTGTTGATTTTAAGAACACATTTTTAATTATGACATCAAATTTAGTTTCTGACGGAAATAAAAAAGAAATAAGAGAAAAATTAAAAAACTTTTTTAAACCGGAATTTATAAATCGTTTAGATGAAATAATTGTTTTTGAACCTTTAAGCAAAGAACACATCGGCAATATTGCAAAAATACAATTAGAGCATTTGCAAAAAAGGCTTTTACAAACTCATAATATTCAATTAACTGTCGATGATAAGGCCCTTATTTATTTGGCCGAAAACGGATATGACAATGAGTTTGGGGCAAGACCGTTAAAACGACTTATACAGCAAGAAGTAGAAAATGTATTAGCATTAAAAATATTAAATTCGGAAATTAAAGATAATACAGAAGTTATACTTTCTGCAAATGAAAACGGGTTAGTGTTTGAATAAGAAATAACCCCGCTTATTATGCGGGGTTAATTGCTATTTCTTTTTAGATTTTGCTTCTATAATTGCATTTGTTATTTCCGGACTTGTATAACGTAACTCCGGCGGTAAATTGAGTTTGCTGCAATCTATATTTTCATGAAAATCTTTAATAAAATCTGCTTTGGTATAACCTGTTAAATATCCTTCTTTTGACTTTTTATCTACAATACCCGAAATTACCATACATTTTGTTCTTAAAAATGCGTTTACATGGTCTTGAGCATTTTCAACAAAGTCTTCAGGTTTATCTTTTACCATTTTTTGCAAAGCTTTCAAAAAGCCAATACGAACAACTTTAAATGCTTCAGGCTGAACAATTTGTGCCGTTGAGCTTTGAGGATGCTTAAAATAGTTATAGACATTTTCATTTAACCCTGTAATTTTAGCATCTTTATAAAGCAACATAGCCAATGTGGGAAAATCTTCACAAACATTCATATCTTTAGAAAGTGTAGGATACGAATCCATATATCTTTTAAATAATTTGCCGGTTAAAATTTTTGTGCAGCCCATACTATCTAAATCTGATGACATTTCCGGAATTTCTTTAACTGTTGCAGCGCCTGCCTGAGCTAAACGATGTGACATTTTATTGTGCGGAGTTCCGTTATTCCAATTTATTGCTAAATTTAAATCACCTTTTAATTCATATCCGATTACACAAACATTTGCATCGTTTTTTTCCATCTGATTTACAATGTCTGCAACAACGTTTTTATGAGCAAAAGTATCATCACTGTCAATTTGAAGATATATATCATCATCACCGATTTGTCTTGCAACAGCTCTTCCCATTTTTTCAAAAGCAACGGCACAACCCTCATTGGACGGAGCATCGCTTTCAATAATATCCATTTCTATCCCGCGAGATGATAATTTATTTTTCCAGATTTTTAATCTGCTTAATGTGTCATCAGTTGACTTGTCATCATATACGACGATTTTCATGTTAGGATATGTTTGTGATGATAAGCAAGAAAATGTATCATCAAGTGTTGATGAAGAATTATATGTTCTAACTCCGACAAATACTTTTTTACCAGACATTAAAAAACTCCTTTTACATTAAAGTTGATATTTTTTGTTAGCACATATACCGTATTTTGTCAACAACTATTCTACGGTAGCCTCTATAAGCTGGTCCAAATTATCTGTCTGATTTTCTTTATATCCGTCAAATTCATCTTTTTCATCATCTGCCTGATTTATAACTTTCTCAATTTGCGGTTGAGCCAGTTTTTCAAACAACTCATCTATTTCTTTTTGTTCTTGAGTTTTTTCTTGTTTTTCGACTTTTTCTTTTTTATTTTTTTCTGTTTTATCTTTTTTGCTGTGAGAAAAACTCTTATCCTTTATCAAATTCTTTGTTTCTTCCGGAATTAGACCTTCAATCGGTTTAGCAAATTCTCCGGCTATTGTAAAATATCTTGAATCCTTAAACATTCCTTCTTTACTTTCTTCAGGCAGTATCCAAGAAACCAATATATTAAACAATATAACAATTAAACAAGCTCTGACAACACCAAACAACAAGCCCAATATCCTGTCAAGCGCACTTAATTTGCTGGAACGAATTTTACCGATGAGCTTGTCTGTGCTTAATAACCAAACGATATAAAAAACAATAAGCACAACAAGCGAAGTTACAATAGATGCCATCATTGAGCTTGCAATATAATTTTGCGCAATCGGTGTTAATATAGGTAACATATAAAAAACAGTTACGGCAGCCAATATCCATCCTACAATGGATAAAACTTCTTTTACCAATCCTCTGCATAAAGCTATCAATGCAGAAATTGCGGTAATAACCAAAATAACGACATCTAAGTTATTCAACGGTTGCATACAAAATCTCCTAATTAAACCAATTTATCAAACGATTTACATTACCGATTTCATAATATGAAATCGCATCTGTTTTTCTGTCTTTACCAAATGACGGCGGAACAATCGCATTAGAAAAACCGAGTTTACAAGCCTCTTTTAACCTTAATGAAGGTTGCGTTACTGCTCTTATTTCGCCTGATAAGCCAATTTCTCCAAACACAACCATATCGGCAGGTAACGGTTTGTTTGTTAAAGAAGAAATAACTGCCATCGCTACCGCCAAATCTGCTGCAGGTTCCGAAATTTTTAAACCGCCGGCAATATTTAAATATACATCTTGCGAGCTAAAATTCATACCGCACCTTGCTTCCAATACGGCCAACACCATCGCAAGACGGTTTGAATCCCACCCGACAACGGCACGTTTAGGGCTTGAATATCCGCTTTGGCTTACTAAAGCCTGAATTTCAACCAAAACAGGACGAGAACCTTCTATTCCGGCAAAAACACAAGAGCCGGATACATTTCCCTGTCTTTCCGCCAAAAATAGTGCAGAAGGGTTTTCTACTTCAACCAATCCTTTATCCTGCATTTCAAAAACACCTATTTCGTCGGTTGCTCCGTATCTGTTTTTTACGGCACGCAAAATCCTGAAATGATGCCCTCTTTCACCTTCAAAATACAAAACCGTATCAACCATGTGTTCTAAAACTCTGGGACCGGCAATCGCACCTTGCTTAGTAACATGGCCGACTAAAAACAAAACAAACCCTTTACGTTTAGCCAGTTTTATCAATTCATACGCACAAGCTCTTACCTGTGCAACACTTCCGGGAGTTGATTCAACATTTTCAAGATACATTGTTTGAATAGAATCGATAATTACAACCGATGGATTTGCCTTATCAAGTGTTGCAACAATATCCTTAACCTCGGTTGTGCTGGCAAGTTTTACCGGAGATTGTGCCAAACCTAATCTTTGCGCTCTAATTCTGACTTGGTCTATTGCTTCTTCGCCCGATATGTAAAAACACTCAAAATTTTTGCTGATATTTGCAACACCTGCACAGACCTGTAATAATAGTGTCGATTTACCTATTCCGGGATCTCCGCCTACCAAAATTGCCGAACCGGCAACCAGACCTCCTCCGGTTACCCTATCAATTTCTTTATTACCTGTTTTCAAACGTTCAAAAGTTTGCAAATTTCCGCTTAACGGAACAAATTCTATTGTTTCGCCTTTTTTCTTGTTTGGTAAAATGGAAAAACCGCCCCCTTGAACTTTTTCTTCTTCAATAGTATTCCACTCTCCGCAGGCATCACATTTACCTTGCCATTTAGGATATACCGCTCCGCATTGATTACATACATATTCTGTTATTGTCTTTTTTGCCATATCTTAAACTTCCACTTTTATAGGCCCTTGAGAACATCCGTTAATAAATTGCTGAACATACGGATTATCGGTTTTATCCATCTCTTTAACTGTTCCCTGCCAAATAATTTTTCCTTGATAAAGCATAGCTACTTTATCGGCAATTTTCTTTACTGATGCCATATCATGCGTAATGGTTAAAGTTGTAGCTCCTAACCCTTTGGCCGATTCAACAATCAAATCGTTAATAACATCTGCCATAATCGGATCAAGCCCTGTTGTAGGTTCATCAAAAAATATAATTTCCGGTTTTGTAATAATAGCTCTTGCAAGCCCTACTCGCTTTTGCATACCGCCGGATAATTCTGAAGGAGATAAATCAGCAACATCGGGAGCAAGACCTACTTGTCTTAAAACTCTTATTGCCTCTACCTTTGCTTGTTCTCTATCAACTTTTTTATTTTCAAGAAGCGAAAAGGCAACATTTTCCCAAACGGTCAGACTGTCAAACAGCGCGCCTCCCTGAAAAAGCATACCCATTTTTGCATGAAAGTTTTTTAACTTACTTCCCTTGACGCCTACTGTTTCCACGCCATCAATTTTGATTGATCCCATATCGGGAGCTAATAAACTTTGAATACACTTTATCAAAACAGATTTTCCGGTTCCCGAGCCACCGATTACGACTAATGATTTTCCTGTTTCGACATCTAAATCCACGCCATTTAAAACTTTTTTCTTTCCAAAGGATTTGTGCAAATTGCGAATAGAAATTTTAATTTTGTTTTCCATTTTACCCTCACTTATTTAGAAAAGAAGACTTCGGTCAAAATATAGTTAAATATCAAAATTAAAATTGATGCCGAAACAACCGCATTTGTGGTTGCTTCGCCGACACCTTGCGCACCGCCTTTTGATTTGTAACCGTTATAACATCCCATTAACGAAATAATAAAACCAAAAACAGCGGCTTTGGTAAGACCGGATATAATATCCACTGCTTCCATATTTTGCAGAGTAGAGTTAATATAATTTGCCGGATTAAAACCAAGCTTATAAACTCCTACTATGTATCCTCCGAAAATACCTATTACATCACCTATTAAAACCAAAACAGGTAAAACAATCACACCAGCCCATAAACGTGGCGCTACCAAATATTTGAAAGGATTGGTCGATAATGTAACCAACGCATCTATTTGTTCGGTAACACGCATTGTTCCGATTTCGGCTGCCATTGCCGCACCAATTCTGCCGGCAACCATCAATGCCGATAAAACAGGAGCCAGCTCTCGTGTAACAGAAATTAAGACAACCGAAGCTACTGCGCTTTCTGCTCCGAATCTGGCAAAACCGGAGTAACTTTGCAAAGCAATAACCATACCGGCAAAAATAGTTGTCAAACCCACGACGGGTAACGAATAAAAACCCATATCCATTAACTGCCGAACAAAATTTTTCAGGTAAAAAGGAGGTGTAAAACAATGATACATAGCTTTTAAAACAAACTGAGTCGACTCACCCAATCTGATAATAAATTTTACCAATGGTTTACCTAGTGCTCTCAAAAAATTTTCAAATTGTTTTTGCCTGTTTACCGGTCTTGCTGCCATATTATGTTCCTTTTTTTATGTTCTTAACAGCATTGTATGGTCTTTTAACTTACTTTTCAAGATTATGATGTAATTTTATAACAACCTTATCAACGGCAGAAACCTCAAACGCATACAAATCAATTAAAGGAATTTTTACGCCATATTTTTCATAAAATTTGTCTTTGCTCATACGTTCAATTTTTTTTATATCGTCTACCAGATTTATAACCAATTTTACCTCGGCAATCGGAGTATAATCTAATCTTACAATACCTATGCCGCGAATTTCCATAAGACCCTTAATTACTTCCGGCGCACTTGCATATAATTTATTATCCTTAACACAAATATCGGTCCTGTCATCAGAAACTAAAACCGCATTTTTGTTATTTATAAGCCTCAAAGCCAAATCAGATTTGCCTGAACCCGATTTTCCGATTATAAGCACACCTGAATTGTTTATTGCCACACTGGTTGCGTATATATTATCCGTTATTTTCATATATTTTATCCGGTTGTCTGGCGCATTTTAATACGCGCTCTTGTTTTTCAGACGAATATACTTCAACATCAAAGCGCCGAATCGAAGTATCAAGCGAAGTAATATGAACCTTAAAACTATCTTTAGGTAAATATGATTTCATTTTTTCCGGCCATTCAATTAAACAAATACTTTCATACATCGCTTCTTCAATATTAAGTTCCCAAATTTCTTCTTCTGATTTTATGCGATACAAATCGTAATGATAAACATCAAAAGTCGGTGCTTCATAAACCTGAACCAATGTAAAAGTGGGACTGGGAACTTCTTGTGCAGATGTCAGATTTTTAATAAATGACCTACACCACACACTTTTGCCTACACCAAGTGTGCCAAACAATGCCCAAACATCGCCTTGTCGACTGATTGCGGAAAAATCTTTTGCTAAACTTTCTGTTTCTTCCTGTGTTTTACAAACGTAGCTGTATATCATATTCCGAACATATTCTTCTTTTTAGTTTTTCTTATTATTTTAATTTTAGGCTTACGAGATTGCATTTTTCTCCAATCCCATGGTTTATAAAATTGACCTTGCCATAAACCTCTTCTGCCCTCTTGAGCCTGTAATTCATACGGATAATATGCTTGTGTATATTTTGTATCGGCAACAGCCCATCCCGCATTAACAAGGGCTGCCCCTATATCGTATTGTCCGTATGAGCATGTTCCTATCATATTTCCCTTTGTATCTCTTTGCACGACATGGCATTCTAATTCAGCATCTGCTATCCAGTTCTTAAGCCATAAAGCTGCTTCTCTGCCGCAATTATATGCTCTTCCTTTTCTGTCTGAACACATCTGGTTTGATTCCGGAGCATCAATCCCCAGCAACCTGAAATAGTTATTATACATAATCAATGTATCAGCATTTACGACTCTAACCGATCCGTATACAACCGGATAATCATTCGGATTAAATGCTTTTTGCGGTTCTGCTGCTTCTTTTCCGCTAAACGACGAAGCAATATTGGATAAAAATCCCGCAGACTTTCTCGTATCTTCTTGAGTATCTTGTTGAATATTTCTCTGTTCCTCATGCGAATCTTCCGGCTCAGGCCCAAATAAAACCGCATCATTAAAGTTTTCCGAAACTTGAGGTTTAGAATCTTCAGTAAATTTTTCTGCTTTATTTTCTTTATTATCTTTAGATAATTCTTTATTATGTGATGCAGATATCGTTTTATCGGGCTTATATCCTATAAATTTAATGATAGTTTCGCCCATACCTGACAGACCGTTATTAAACATTCCCAATGAATACATTATAAATAACACTATTGCCGATAAAATCAGAAATGACGGTAAACAGCCTATACCTTTCCACACCATTCTTCCGAATACATACAATATAATCAAACCGATTATAACACCAAAAAAACCCATACCTTGCATTAAAAGACTGCTACTTTGAGTTCCTGCTCCACCAAGTGTTATTAAGAATAAAAAACCTAATCCCAAAAAAATTTTCTTTATCAGCATTACAGTGCACCCTTAGTTTAATAAAATTTTATTTATTAGAACACATAAAAAAATATATTGCAATATTTTATTGATATAGTTTAGGTAGTATTGTTGTGCTTTTCTCTTTTTTATCGGTTTTTTTCGTAATATTTTTAAAACTGTCGGCAAAAGATTTTGCATTCCAACTTCTTTCATCTTTTGGATTATAAAGTTTTGCGGTCAGAATTTCTATCTGCTCTTTAAAACAATCATCATTTGACGCATCGACTATGTCTTTTAATGTAGTTATATTTTTGTCGGTATAGAAACTTATAGCCCAAGAAATCAGCGAATCTCGCAATCCTCTAAAATCTTCCGCATAAGCTTTTTTTATTATAAAATCAGGATAATCACGAGGTTCACATTGAGGTTTGTTGTTTACATATTTACGAGGCTTAAAGATATAATATCCCAACAAGATACCTACAAAAAACACACATAAAACAACAACCGAAAGCTGTGATAAAGTTATTGAATTATCTGTCTTTGAAACTAAATTATTTTCTTTTTTATCCATATTTTGCGATTGATTTTTAACTTCGGCTTTTTTTATTTTAGGATTTTGTTGAACCATTATCTTTTGCGCTTTTACCTCAGACTTTTCAATTCGCTGAGTATTTACATTAAACCATTCAATACTTATTGCCGGAAGCTCTACTTCACCGGAAACTTGAGGAATGTAAACATTTGTTGTTTGCTGAATCGCTACCGGTTCGTTATTTACAACCTCATTTAAACCTGTGCTTTTTTGCGGATATTGTTTTATATTTTCCGTACTTTCAAACTTTAACTTTGGAAGTTGCGTATCTATAACGCCTGTGGCCGTTACGGTTATATTTCTTCGAAATGCTTCACCTTCCATAAAATTATCGTCTAAAAATTCTGCTTTGATTTCAACATTTTCGGCCGGCAGCCACCACTTACCCTTATACCCGCTCGGAACAGGCATTATATAAACATTTTTTGCAGGTGCCGCCAAATTTACGGGGGTTTCAAATCCGAAACCTGTCGGAGACATAATATTAAGGCTTAAAATATTATCCGAAAAAATACCGCCACCTTGATTAGAAATTGTGTATCCGTTGAATCTGACCACCGGTATCTGTAAAGCTCCGCTTTTTTGTGCGAATAATACATATTTAAATATTATTTCTCTTACGGTTGTTCCGTTTACTTCTTTTGAAACAACATCCGGTTGTCCCAAACTTTTTATAATCCAATCATCACTACTGTCAAATACGGGTTCTCCGCCTTGTAAACCGCCTATATCGGTAATTATAACATTATAGGGTATTTGCTCTTGAATATACCAACTCCTCTGTTCGTCCATTTGTGTTTTCATTTCAAATTTCGGTTGATAATTTTGAATATATTCATTCGTTTTTGCCCCTTTAGGCAAAACCTCTATTTCAACTTCATTTGAAAAATCGTTTCCGACCTTTATTGCCGGAATTTTCAGCTTGCCTTCATTTTTTGCGGAAACTGCAACTTTCCATTTTGTTGTGTTACTTACTTTTTGGTTGACAACATAAGTGCTTTGGGAAACCGAACTCGAATAAACTTCAAAATCTGCACTCAAAGAGCTTAAATCCGGATTTTCTTTCAATATCTCATCTGCGGTTATTGTTAACACAAAAACCTCATCAAGCGGAATAATTTTCTTATTAACCGTTGCCTCAATATTTGCTGCTCTGACTCCAAAGCTAAATAATAACAATATTGCAAACACCCATTTTAACATCTTATTCTCCATATCTGTTTTTCATATATTCTTGTTTTATAAAGGCTCTCAATAACCCACCTTTGTCATCAGGAATTTCTCTGAATTTTTGAACTTTTGCTTGCACTTGCTCATCATATTTTTCATCTTTATCCCCTTGTTTTGCATTTAATTGAGGTGTTTTTTGTTGCTGTAGTGTATTTTCGTTTTTTTTGTTTTGTTCATTTTCTTTGTTATCTTCAGAATTATTTTCACTTTGCTCATTATTTTTTTCTTGGTCAGCCTGAGCTTGCGCTTTTATATTTTGAGCTTTAGCTTCTTGTTGTTTATCGTCTTTATCTTGTTTTTGCTCAGCATTTTGATTTTGCTGATTACTCTGATTTTGCCTATTATTTTGCTCGTTACTTTCATTTTTATTTTGGTTATCTTGTTTACCGTTTTGGTTCTGTTTTTTATTTTTTGAATCATTTTGTTGCTGATGCTTTTTTAAATATTCCAAATTATATTTTGCATCTTTATGTTCGGGTTCTTGCTTTAGAACTTCTTCATACGTTTTTATTGCCTCATCTAAATTTCCGCTTTTTGCAAGTGCATTGGCATAATTATATCTTGATTCAATATCATTTTTATCTGCCAATAATTTTATTGCCTGCGCATAATTTCCGTCCTTATAATAAGCTGCAGCTTTCCACTTTTCGTTATCGAAAGACTTTGCTGCCTGTTTATAATTTTTTGCTTTAAATTCTTTTCGGGCAAGATAATTGTCGCTATATAAAAAATCGGCTTGCGAAACAGAACTTATGCTTATCAAAAATATTACAATCAACACTCCTTTTCTAAAAAAAGCCAAACAACAAATCATCGGAACAAAAACCAAATACCACCCGAAGTCAAGCCATTCTGACGTTTTATTTTTACTCTTTTTAAATTTATCTTTGGGTAAATAAATTTTATCGACCAATTCTTTTATGCCTTCATTTGCGCTAATTATAACGCCTTGTCCCGCATTTGCTATTTGTTCTAATTTTTCATTTTTA
>JBGVOY010000138.1:0-8056 GCA_045126755.1 Alphaproteobacteria bacterium
AACACCGTCTGTATATAACAGAATGCGATTTCCAGGTTTTAATGTTAGTGTTTCGGTTTCAAAAGTGGCGTTTTTCTTTACACCGAGTACAATATTTCTTTTAGGTTGTATATATTCATATTTGTTGTCATTTTTAATAAGCGGAGGATTATGTCCGGCATTTACATATTCAACATTTCCGTTGATTAAATCAACTACGGCAATAAAGGCACTGATAAACACACAACTGTCATTACCTTCATACAATTCATTATTTACACGATAAAAAACATTTGATAAATTGATTTTACTTTTAGCTATGTTTTTTATCAGAGCTTGTGCTTTCATCATATAAAGAGCAGCCGGCATACCTTTTCCCGATACGTCAGCGGCAACAATAGCAAATTTATTATCGTCTATAAAGAAAAAGTCGTAAAAGTCGCCACCTATTTGTTTTGCGGGAATCATAAGAGTGGCTATATCAAATGCTTCATGATTGGGATATTTTACTGACAATGCAGATTGTTGAATCCTGTATGCAATTTCAAGTTCACTGACGTTTCTTTGTTTTTCTATTGCATCATTTTTTTCTTTTTCAATATATTCCAAGAGGTCTGTTTTCATATCTGCCAGAGCTCTTGATAAAATACCGATATCTTTAGAATAGGGTTCGTCTGTAAAATCATTAGAAAAGTTACCGTTACCGTATTGCGATGCTATAGTTCCAAGTTTTAACAACTGGTTGGTTGAGCGCTTACTGATAAAATTAACATAAAAAGCAATTAGGATAACTCCAATAAATAATGATACAAAAATAAGGATTTGAAATTTATACATCGGAGTTAAAAAAGCATCTTTTTCATAAACCAAGAACATACCCCACTGTATACCTTTTATAGGAGCATAAAAATAAATTGTCGGAGTATCAAAAATCGATGAGTATGGAACTTCAAATTTTCCTTGCTTACCTTCCATCATCTCTTTACCCGCATTTGATAAAGACGGTAAGTTTAACTTTTTAGATAAATCATATACTGTTGTTTTAAGGGCTATATTTGGATCCGGATGAGTAATATATAGTCCTGAACGAGATAAAAGTAAAAGCTTTCCGGTCTCATAAAAAGAATAACTGCTTATACTGGTTTGAATATCTGATAAATTAACTGTTAATGCAGCATATCCGCTATATTCTTTACTGTTGATAAATTTAAAAGGGATAACACAAGATACTACGGTTAAATTTGAATTTTTATCAATATACGGCTCGGACCAATATACTTTTTCAACTTCAGGAATATTTTTAAACCATTGAAAATCTTTATGAAAATCATTTATAGGCAATATTTTAAATGTTGTTTTCTCAGCATTTATATTTTCACTGATATATAGTGTTCCCATTGTCGAATTTTTGTGGGAAAAAGTATATATCCATGCATTTGTAAAATTAAGTTCAGAGTGATAAACGGTTTTTATGGCTGAAGTTAAAGCTACTTTAATAGATTCAACATCATCTTCGCCGAAATGATTTAAGGTGTTTTTTATGTTGATAACAGATTGTTCGGTATCTTTTACCAAATGCGACAAATCAAACGCATACGCTTCCAACGATTTCTTGGCAATACTTTCTGTTTGAGCATAAATTATCGGTTGTGCTTTTATTGTGATGTAAAAGATTAAAAATAAAAAAACCAACACAACGCACGAAAGTATACTTACATTTAGCTTAATATGCAGTGATTGTTTTTGTAACCAAGAATTAAATTTTTTTATCATCCGTTAATATCTATCATACTTTCAAAACCGGCATATTCGAAAATTGTTTTAATTGTTTCGGGAACATTGGTTAATTTCAACCTTCCGTTGTTTTCATCCAGTTTGCGTTGTAAAATTAAAAATGTTCTCAGCCCTGCAGAGAATACATATTCAACACCTGACATATCAAAAACAAGTGTAGTTACGCCGGTTAAATCTATTTTGTTAATTAAATCCGGTGATGTGTTAGGATCAAGCCAACCTTGTAACTTGCAGGTGATAACATTATCATTGCGAGTTTGTTCAATACGTAAATTTTTATTTTGTATATTCATATATCCTCCTGTTTTTTTCTAGGTTATATAAAGCTTAATTCGTTGTCAATTATTTATTTTGATGTATTAAAAAAATTGATTCATCTGATTTAATTTTAACATTATATAAATTTAACTGTTATATTTTTCTTTTTTATAAAATTTTAAGAAGGATAACATATTACCTTTTCCTTGTCTTGATACTATATCATTAGACACAAGACCTCTTTGAACTAAGCGTTTTCGTAAATTGCACACACATTTTTTTATAGTATCATCAACACGTTTAGGATCTTCCCAACCGTTTACTTTATGTTGCATTGCTCTTAATATTTTCATAACAGAAGCAACTTTAGTATCAGTTTGCGCAAGCTCATTTGCTACATTGGGATAAGAATACACCAACGATAATGCCATTAACGGCTTGTATTTACGAGGATATGCTCCAAGATTGGAATCATAACGCACTCCTTGTTGAACACGATAGGGGTGAGCCATGCAATTTCCGATTATAATATCTTGAGCAATACCGTTTAAATTGTCGTATGATAAGTATCTGTCGCTTTCATTTTGCGATACAGGAACATCCGGAATGTAAAAGTTTGTTCCGGCAACTTTCTTTTTATCTTCAAGTTGCTGAAAACCGCAAGCAAATTCAGAAGCAATCCTTTTTTGATAAGCGGGGTATCCGAACATTACAAAATTGACATCTTTATTTGTATCAAAAAATTTATTTCTGATTTGTGCCAATAATTCAATATTATCGGCAGTGGATATATCTTTAGGGGTAACAAGACACTCTTTTACAAAATTTTTATGAACACCGCAAGCCTTAAAAAACCTTACATACATTTCAACTTCTGATTTTACGTTAAATTTTAAATCAGATTGCGTAAAATTTGTATTTCCCTGATTATCATGCAGGCCTAAAAAAACTAACTTTTTGGGTTTACCTGTTCTTTTAAAATCGTTATACCAAGCTTCTACAGCAGCCGCACCGGATCCGGGATGACCGGAAAAAATTACGAAAGCATCAATTTCAGGAGGTAAATTTAAATAATCCACACCTTTTATTTGGCGACTATATCCGTCATATTTTATAGTTTGCCCTTGTTTAATGCGTCCGTTATCTTCAGCATCTAAGACAATTTTCTTCTCATCTTCCGTGAGCTTAAAGGTTACAATGTCTTTACGATTTTTTACGTACTCTTTTGCAATATTTGATGCTTTTACTACATTAAAATCGGGAGATAAGGTTAAATTATGCGCGTATTTAATATCTTCAATATATTGCATAAAATCTGTTTGATTATATCCTCTTTGAAGCCAAGCTTTTTCATATTGGCTAAAGTCTTTTAATGTATTGTTAAGATAATCGGTAACAATTTGTTCAAAAACGGTAGGCCTGTAATTCATCGTTATATCCTTTCTATGCTGTATATATATCAAAATTTTACCATAATGTAAAGGTAAAAAAAGATATTGACAAAATATCCGATGCGGGTTACTATGACAGTAAAGGAGAACAAATATGTCCGGTGATGTTTTAGTTAGTGAAAAAATTGTCGATAACCGAAGAATTGTAGAAGAACGCAGGGCAGATGGAATTTCGGTTGAAACCGTATATTCAAGAGATAATACTGTTTCGACCGTAAAATATACAAAACCTGATGGCAGTTATGAAGTTTTCAGCGGTGACGGATTTAAAACTATTGAACAAACAGCATCAGGTGTTTACAGAGTTTTTAAATCTAAATCAGAGCAAGTAGCAAAAGAAATAGCCAGTGACGGAACAATAACAACATTTCATGACAATGGTGCTATTTCTTCAATCGAAAAACCTAAAATATCATACATAAGTTTTTATGATAATGGTAACCTATGTTATCAAAGAGACGAAAATTACGAAGTTTCAAAATATAAAGACGGTCGTATTAAATATGAGGTTAAAGATGACAAGTTAACCGTAAATCCTGACTTTTTCGCATATTATAAAATAGGGATAAAGTCTAAAGATGAACCCAATCATTGGAGCGAAAATTTTACACTTACACCTAAGAAAAAAACACTATTGTGTCTTGGTGGGGATCAAACAAGGGATGCAAGAGAGGCAAATGGTAATATAAATGTATTTTCTGCTGTTTTAGGGCTGTCTCGGGAACAGTTAGATAATATGCAGTTGTGTGCTTGCTACAGACCCAATCCTTATGAATTAGGTATAGGAAGACACTTAAGACACTATTGGAATGTTAATGAACGGCGAAACGAAGACTATAAACGAGAAATTTTACGCAGATTTATGCCTTTTATGGCTAAATCAAAAGATGGCGTTTTTGAGAGATATTCTGCCGAGGAATTAAATGAAAATTTTAGAAATATACTAATACAAGCGCATTGCTACGGTGCAAACGATTTAGTGATTATTTCAGATGTGTTTAAAGAAAGCTTGCATAAATTAGGATATTCAAAAGAAGAAACGGCAAAAGCAATGTCGCAAATTGTATGTGTATCAAATAATTCTCAAAGAGAATTTGCAGATAATTTAGGGTTTACAATATTTCATCGATACTCGGTAAAAGATGGGCAATTTGAACCAGAGTATGATACCAAATACTCAGATGATTATCCGGAATTTTTAGCAAAACACGATACTTTTAATAAACAAAAGGGAAAACAAAATGCTTTTGTAAATTTAAATAATAATGAAGTGTTAATGGTTTTTGATAAGGTCCTTAATGAAGGAAGTGAACATAATGAAGCTTTTTGGACAACTAAAAAAGAAAAATTAACAACTGTGGGAAAGCGACAGTCTGAAGTTATGAAAAATATAGGAGCATATTGGTATAAAAATGTAACAGAAATTTCCAGTGCTAAAGATTTTATTTGTAAAGCCGTTGCAGGAACAAAAACAGAAGCTTTCGTTATGCGTGCATTCCTATACGGTAAAAAATTAAAAACAGAACAAAGAAATCCGCTCGTAAACCACAGTATATTAAAAAAAGTTTGGAATGAATTTAACGATAAAAGTGTTAAACCTAAAAAAATAGGAATTTTCAGAGTGTTATCTGATGTGTATGATAAATAAACAATACAAAACCGGACACGGTAAAACACTATGCGACATCATAATACATTTTTTTACTGGACATATATTTAACAAACTGTTATTTATGAAAATATAATGGGTGTTATTTTTATTGCTCATTGCTTTTAAAGTGTAAAAACATCCATTTAATTTGACAATATAATCAGTTGTATTATACTGCTCATATCATACTTTGATTTTATTAAGGAGTGTTTATATGAAAAAACTTTTATTACTGTGTGTCGTTCTTTTATCTTCATGTAGACTTTACACAATTGACGATTATAAAATGGAAATGATGGGTAAATATTATGGCGCAAATGCCGGACAGTTGGTTGTTGATTATGGTATACCGACAAATGCATATACATACGGTGATATGACATTGATTGAGTTCTACAGAGAAGAAAATGAATATATACCAAAAAGTTATACTGTTAAAAAAGATAATTATAACTTAAAAAACAGTCCTTATTCTGACACTACTGTTACCATTAGTGAGGAGGGAGGATATTCGGTTAATCATAATTGTAAAACTACTTTTTATCTTAGAAATGGAAAAGTGTTTGATTTAAGGTTTGATGGTAATGATTGTTTTCACTCCTATTTTGTGTGGGATTAACTTTTAAATCTCCTGTTCAATAATCTGAAAACATTAAACTTGATTTAGTCGTAAATTTTTATTTACGGCTTTTTTTTATTTTAAATTTTAAGGAGAAAGAAATGTTTGGAAGAACAAATTCTATAATTTTATCAAATAAAACAAATAACACCGGTGCAACCGTAACCGCTATCAACAAAACTGGCGCAATTATAACAGCGGGTTCTAAAGTGTGGCTTAATGAAAATCAGCAGACAGCAGGAAGCAGTTATGAATTTGCCGGAACCGGTTATGATATTCATTACGGTGGTGTAATATCTCGTTCAGGTAATTTCGGTTGGAGGAACAATAAATTATATTCCATCGGTGCTGATACGGCGACTTTTGTAAACAATTTTACAGCCAAAATGGATATTGTAAAATATGGTAAGGACGGCAGCACATTTATAATGTCTAACTATACTACTCGCCGAATTGATGAAAACGCTCAATATACAATAGATTATTGCTATATTGGTGATGATTATTTTATGAATAACCAAAACAAAGTGGTTAGAGTTAACATTACTGATGGTAGTATCATAGAAGAATTAAACACTGTTAATTCTTCATATAGCCAAGTATTTGAGATTAACGGAGTGTTTTACAATACTGCTGGTTATAAATTTGTATACAACGGCTCTACATACGACCAGACAAAAATAACATCAAATACCTCTACGCTTCTTTATCCAGTAGGTGTGACTATCGACAACAAATATGTAATTTGTTCAGATACTAAAAATTTTGCAAGTTCGTCTTTAGCTAAGTTAAGAATTGTTGAGATGGTTGACGAAGATAATATTAAACTGCTTACACAATCAGAAATGCCTGTTGAATTACAAGAGTTCTATGCAACACCTTGTAATATTGTATTTAATCCTTATACAGGTATTTTAACTGTTACGGGAGTTAAAATTTCATCTTATGTGGTTATGAAATACGAAAACGGAACTTGGACATCTATACCTGTTGATTTAGGGCTCGGTGATTTGACCACTTACGGTGTGTTAACTTTATCGGATGACTTAACAAGAGCTTGTTATGGTTACATCAATGGAACTCAATATTGGATAATTGCAAACCTCACCTCAACAAGCGGTTATGCGGCTGTTCCGTATAGGTTTTATAATGTGAATGAAAACACAATCACAGGATATGCCGGAAATGACACAGAGCCTGATATGGAAGTTATTGTCGGTGTTGGCAGTGTGCCAAGTGTTAACAATGGCGGATAAAATAATTATTTAATTTTGTATGTTAAAATTTTTTATGAAAGGAAAATGAAATGTCTAGTAAAGTAAAAGTAAAACCTCAAACATTTACGAACGGATTATATGGTTCAGCAACAACAAATAAGAGAGGAACAAGATATAATCCATCGTCATTTGAACAACAATTAGTTAATATAACCAGTAAATATATTCCTCAATACATGGAACAGTTAGCTAATCCGACTTATAATTCTGATATTTTTAAAGCTCAGACAGCACAGCGCAACAGACTTGCAAAGCAAAGTTTTGAAAATAATTTGATAAATCCGTTGGCAAACAGAGGATTAACAAGAGGTTCTTCAATTAACCAGATGAGCGGACAGTTTGCTAATAAACTTGCAGATTTAGAAACTGATGCGATGGCAAATGAGGATACAAGGAATTCAAATATGTTAAATAATTTATTTAATTATTACAAAGTGCCGTATGATATGATGATGGGAATTTCAAATCATACTAACAATCAGTATCAACGATCTTATAATAATGCATTAACTGAATCGCAGTTACAAAATGAAGCTATAGCTAACTGGATGAATTATACAGGAAATGATAAAGATAAACAATCATCAGCTTCACAATGGGGAAGTTTATTAGGCGGTGGGGCAGGATACTATTTTGGTGGTCCGGCCGGTGCTCAAGTCGGATCAATGATAGGTGGAAATTTGGGCGGATTGTTTTCTTAATATTTTATATCAAGCCGTAAAAGAAATTTCTTTTGCGGCTTTTTTTGTTTTAATTTTTTTTAAGAGAAAGGGAAAAAATAAATGTTTGAATGTATTAAGGAAATAGAAGATAATATTAAAATAACAATGGATCAAAAGAAAAATATAGCACAACATATCGCTGAATTGTTTACGGAATGGGATGAAGTTCGTTCCAAACAAAAAAATATTGCTGATATATTGCGTCCTGAAATTTATTTAGATGAACGAAAAAGAAATTATACGGATAAAGATGATGATTGGAAATCTGATATTAAATTAAATAAAATATACTCATTGTTTCAAAC
>JBGVOY010000139.1:0-49462 GCA_045126755.1 Alphaproteobacteria bacterium
ATTACTTCGTCGTAGTGAACGTTTTTGAGAAAACCTTTCTTGGCGAACCTGTTTTCAGCATCTTTGCTTAAGTAGGTGGCATTGGAAATCAGAATAATCTTTAATCCGGTCTCTTCTCGCAGTCTTTTACACTCTTCAACCGCCAGAGGTTCAAACTTACCATCGAAAGTCAGAACTCCGTAGTTGTCAAGTATTGCATACTTGCAATCTGTGTGCTTGAGCACATCTTTAAAACTTCTCATATACAAAAAAATTTGGTTACTGCATGGATTGTAACCAAATTTTCTTATTTTGTCAAGTTGTTATTTTCCGAATACCGTGTCTTTTAACAACTTTAAATTATTTTGGATAATCGGTCTTGCTTTTTGAGCACCTTTTGCCAATTTTTCTTCAACTTCATCAAAATGAGCCATATAGTAATTATACATTTCTCTGGCAGATTTTGTTTCAGCCAAAACCGCATCAAGAAGCATATTTTTTATGTGTCCGTATCCCAATTTACCTTGTTCCAAACCTTGAGCCATTTCAGCAACCTGCTCTTCAGATGCTATTGCTTTATACATCTGATACACCAAAATCTCATCAGGGTTTTTAGGTTCTTCCATCGGACGCGAATCGGTTTTTATGGAAAAGACAGCTTTTTTAATTGCTTTATCTTCATCAAAAATAGGAATTACGTTTCCGTAGGATTTGCTCATTTTTCTACCGTCAATACCGGGGACGGTTGCAACATTTTCTTCTATATAGTATGTCGGCAATTTAAGTAAATCTTTATTGTAGTGTGCATTGATTGCCCCTGCAATATCACGAGCAATTTCAACGTGTTGAATTTGGTCTTTACCGACCGGAACAATGTCTGTTGAATATGCTAAAATATCTGCAGCCATTAAGGTCGGATATGTATAAAGGCCCATATTTATTCCATCATCATCAGGTTTTGAGTTCAAGCGGTTTTTATCGACACAAGCTTTATATGCGTGCGCTTTATTCATAAAGCCTTTTGGAGTGTAGGCATACAAAATAGTTGTAAATTCATGAATTTCGGGAATGTCAGATTGACGATAAAAAACAGATTTGTCGGCATCTAAACCAAACGCAAGGTAGATACATGCAATTTCTTTTAGTTTCTGATTAAGAACTTTAGGGTCTTTTTCAGCATTGATAGCATGATAGTCGGCAATAAACATATAATGCTTACCACCGCTTTGAAGTGCTTTTTTACCCAAATTCAATGCCGGTTTAATTGCTCCCAAATAGTTTCCGATATGTGGAGTGCCGGTCGGTTTTACACCGGTTAATACTGTTTTACCCTTAAACATATTTAATAAACCTCTTTTTTAAAGCTTTTTATTTATTTTCTTGTTGTAATTGATTTGAAAAGAAGATAATCTGCTTTCTGGTTTAAATCAATATATTTTTAATAGGACGTTTAAAAGATGTTGGATATAAAATTTATCATAGAAAATACAGATACCGTTCAAGACGGGCTAAATAAAAAAGGCTACACAAAAGATATTTTAGATTTAGATGCCTTAATTTCATTACATAAAGAAATCAACAAATTAAAAACTTCTTCACAAGCTATTGCTGAAGAAAAAAATAAATTAAGTGCTTCTATTAAATCAGCATCAGCAGACGAACGTCCGTCCATTATTGAAAAAAGTAAAGCTTTGGGCGAAGAATTTAAAGTTTTACAAGAACAACTCAATGTAAAACAAGCAGAGTTTGATTTGATGATGCTTAAAATGCCCAATATGCCATCTGCCGAAAGTCCGATAGGTCCTGATGACAGCGCAAACGTTGTTCGCAAAAAAGTCGGCAACATAAGAGAATTTACTTTTACCCCTCGTGACCATATTGAATTGATGGAAATAAACGATTGGTCAGAAATGGAACGAATCGCCAAAGTTTCAGGCTCAAGAACATACGCTATCAAAAATGATTTAGCTAAGCTCGAACTTGCCATGCACATGATGGTTTTGGATAAACTTCGTGAACATGGCTTTACGGTTATCACCGTGCCGTCAATTTCTAAAGAAAAACCGCTTTACGGACAAGGATATTTACCTTTTTCAAGAGATGAAGTTTATCATTTGCCCAATGACGATATTTACCTTTCAGGAACTGCCGAACTTATTTTAAACTCTTTAAGAGCAGACGAAATTTTAACCGAAAACGAGTTGCCGATTTTGTATGCAGGTTTCTCTCCATGTTTCAGACGTGAAGCAGGTGCCGCAGGTAAAGATACACGAGGCTTGGTTCGTGTTCACCAATTTATGAAAACCGAACAATTTGTAATTTGTAAAAATGATTTAAACGAGAGTGAAAAATGGCATAAAAAATTGCTCGAAATTTCTGAAGAAGTTTTGCAAGATTTAGAACTTCCTTACCAAGTGTTGGAAGTTTGCACCGGTGATATGGGAGCTCCTAAATATCGTCAGTATGATTTGGAAGCATGGGTTCCAAGCCAAAATTGTTATCGTGAAACACACTCTTGCTCCAACATTACCGAATGGCAAGCAAGACGCACAAATTTAAGATATCGTGAAAATGAAAGCGGTAAGGTTAAATTTGTTCACACCCTTAACAATACAGGAATTGCCACCCCTCGTGCTTTGGTTCCGTTTATCGAAAATCATCAAAACGAAGACGGAACGGTTAACATTCCTTCTAAATTACAACCTTATATGGGTGGTAAAAAAGTTATCGGTAAAAACTGCTAGTTTTTATTTGTTATACATAAAACTTGAGGACGTTGCAATCAACGTCCTTTTTTGTTATTCTTCAGGCCACTTCAGGCTATAAGCATACGACAGATTGCGATTGTTATCTTCTACTGCTTTAGAACAAAAATCAAAAGCTTTTGTAACGCTTAGATTTTTTAGACAACCATCACCGGAACAATACTTATCTCCGTAATAAGAAGCAAAAACCTTTACCGTACTGGTATTGTTTGTGGAAACTAATTCCACATACCAAATACTATCATGATACTCTTTAATTAAGTTAAACAAATTAGTACATACTTCTTTGGCCATATTATCTTTGGCCATATCAGCATAAAAATTCATGGATGTAACAGCTTTATTCGGTGCCGGCCCCCAATTTGCAACTACACCGTCTAATATTTCAATTTTATTATTGAAAACATCATAGATATAATTTTCGTCATTTTTTTTAATCATCTCTTTGGGTATAACTTCAAGTTTTTTAAGCATCGGAATAATTGATATACGCGGAGAAACCCTAACCAACGGATGATGATACCCAATGTAACTGATAACTTGATTTATCTGGTTAATTTGCTTGTTCATTTTATATTTGGTCATCGCTTTAGAATAACCGGCAATAGCACCTACCGATAAAACACCGATAATTGCCAATACTCCAAGCATTTCTACCATACTTCTGCCGATTTGATTTATTTTCATATAAAAAATCACTCACAAATAAAACACTATCTTTTTTGTATGCTAAAACAAATACATTTTGTTGTAAAGATATTTTGTCAGAGCAAACTTGAATTTTTCTTTTAATATTGCTACTTTTAGTAAAAGGATTAAGCAGATGAAACAAAAATATAACTTAAACATAAAAAAATTAAAAGTAGCGGTATTTGACTGGGATAATACTTTAGCCGAATCAAGAACAGCACTTGTGTATTCGGTTAATAAAGTGCTGAAAGAATATGGTCTTAATGATTGGGAAATTGAAAAACAAAAACGAAATAATAATCTGTCTTTTAAAGATAACTTTGTAAATATTTTTGGCGCCAATGCCGATGAAGCTTATAAAAAATACCGAACAATATATTTAGAAAATGTTGATAAACTGATTACAACTTTTCCTAAAACTCATGACGTTCTGAATTTTTTAAAAAATAACGGAATAAGTTTAATGATTATGAGCAATAAAGAACGTGTTTTGTTAGAATATGAATTGCCTCTGCTTTTTAATCCGTCGCTTTTTGATAATGTAGTTTGCGGACACGAAGCGCAAAAAGACAAACCTTATGCCGAGCATTTGTGGTGGACAGTAAAAGATGTGTTTTTACCGGAACATATAACTCCGGAAACAGTCTGGGTAATCGGTGATAGTCCGCAAGACAGCAGTTGCGCAAAAAATGCCGGAGCAAAAGCTATTCGAATCGGTTCATCTATTTGGGGAGATGATGAAGTTAAAAAAGATGAAATTTATTTTTTTAATTCATTTGTGGATTTTTATGATAGTTTGCTTTTATCAAATAAAAAATAAGTTAAAATCATGTAAGGTTTAATGTTAACGATTGAAAGTTATGGCACTTAATAACAATAAAGAACTGTATGTAAAGAAAACCAAGCAATTTTTGCTTTATGGTTTTGTGTTATTTTTGCTGATTTTTAATATTTTCGTGTTCTGTCGTTATATTTCTTCTAATCCCGAATATACAATAAATTATCAAACTCCGACAGACGAGATGAAAGAATTTCGCAATCCGTTAATGGGTATGTTTTTTACCGATAATCAAAACAAAATAAAGCTTGTAGTTTTACCGGATATGATAAATCAGCACCGCAGCATAAGATACCCTAAAATGCTAAATATCGATAATCAGCCGACAGTTGTAATTAAAAATGAAAAAACAACCGAAAAACATCTGCAATATTTACAAAGAAAGATGTCAAACATCAGTATGATCAGCGATATTGAAAAAATTTATAATGATGCAATAATTGTGTGGTTTGATAATGTTGAAAATCCGCTTGAAGATTTTGAAAAAATTAAAAATTATGCAAAAACACATAAATTGTATCCGAAAACTTTTGATATGATAAATTATAAAAAAATAAACTCAGATACTGTCAAGAAAAAGGCATATACACTAGATGAGCAACAAAAAAATTTATCTTCTTTTGTTAATAATTATCGCCCTGCTTTAAGTGCTTTTATTAAGAATTATTCTTCGCTTAAAGGGTATGATAAAAGATTAAACGATAAAGCATCCTCTGTTGTGGTCGTTTGCGACGACAACAAAATATGCGAAGAATTTACCGATTTGAGTTTTGATAAATCTGTTTTGAAATCGATATCCGAAAACTTACATCAAGCAAACAAAAAATACCCTGATAATAACAAAAAAATCTTTTTACTTACCAAACTTGAAAAGCATGATTTTAATTCAGAAAAAGAGTTTTTTGAAGAGTTGAACAATTCTTTCGGCGTTATAATGGAAAAAGGTTTATTATCAGGAATGATGATGCCTTCATATTGGGATTTTTACCCTGATAAAAAAGAGTTTATAAAAAATTTAAAAATAAAATCGGGTATAAATCCGGATTATTGGAGCAACGATATTCAAATATATTTTTTTAAAGCAGTGGAGATATAAATGAAAATAAACGGTTATGATTTAAATTTAACAGAAAACGAACTCGATGATATATTAAATAACAAATGCCGTAATGTAGAATTGATATCGAAAGATTTTGAAGCTTATGTAAATCTTTCGGATAATGACAAGAAAGCTTTGGAGCATTTGGTAAACGCCTCTGAAATTATTAACGATATTGCGTTAGAGCAAGATCATCCTTTGAATAAAAGCTTTAAACAAGCATTGGAAATATCTGCTTCTGAAAATACTCATGCAAAAAAAGCTTTGGAGCTTTTTAACAGTTTAAACGGAGTTGCCGGACACAACGGAGTTGATAAAGAACCTATACAAATTTTTAAAAAGGTAGAATTATTAAAGGGGAAAAATTTTTATCCTGAAGATTTAAGCGTAAAAGAATTTCATCAAATACTTTTTGAAATGGCCGGTAAAAATAAATATGCGGAAATACAAAATATATTATCTGCCAGAACTATGGTCAGAAGAAAAAATAACGAACTTATCGGAATTGATTATACCGAGTATTTTGCAGCAGAATTTAATCAACTGGCAAAAGAACTTGAAGAAGCCGCTCAATTTTGCACCGATGAAAATTTCAAACAATATTTAAATTGGCAAGTTAAAGCCCTTTTAAATAATGATGAAAAGCTTGATATGGTTGCCGATAAATATTGGGCCTCTATGCAAAATTCAAATCTTGAATTTACTATTTCAAGAGAAAATTATGCCGATGAAATGACCGGAACAATTTTTGATAATTCTGATTTGGTAAGCATAATGCAAGCGCATAATATAGAAATTGTTTCAAAAGATACTTTAGGTTGCAGAGTTGGTCTGATAAATAAACAAGGTACTCAATTTATTTTAGAATCATTAAAAAGTTTGCCTCATCTTGCAAAATGGATGCCAAACAGTAATCAATATGAACAAAGCATCGGAGCTTTTGATTCAAAACAAACCATGGTCGATGTCGATTTAATTGCATTAACCGGCGATTATGCTCAATGTCGCGGAGGGATTACAACCGCACAAAATTTACCTAACAATGATAAATTATCGGTAAAAAGCGGCGGCGGAAGACGTAATGTATATCATCGTCAAGTGCGCATGAGCTCTGATAAACAACGTGAGAAAAAACTTTTAGACGCATTGGTTGATGCAAAATTACATAATTATTTTGATACCGAATCTATTCATAGTTTTGTTATCGGACATGAAAACGGGCATTCTTTAGGCCCTTTAAGCGAATATCAAAATGCGTTGGGTATTTATAAGCATATTATTGAAGAACACAAAGCAGATGTGATATCCATTGCATCTATGGAAGAGCTCTCCGAAAAGTTCAATTTATTTGAAAAAGAATATTTAAAAACAATTTATACATCTTGGTGTGTCGGCTTGTTTTTAAAAGCAAAACCGGTTTTTGCAAACCCGCATCGTGTAGCTGACTTAATTCAATTTAACTATTTGTTTGAACACAATGTTATCTTTTTCGATGAAAACAAAAAAATACACATAAGTTTTGATACTCTTTCATCAACAATGTATAAATTGTTGGAAGAAACCATCAATATTCAACTTTCAAAATCTGCAAATAAGGCCAAGGAGTTTATTGACAGATGGGCATATTGGGGAGAAAATTCAGAATATATTGCTTCTGTTCAGAAAGAACTCGGAATAAAACCGTATATCAAAATTGTAACTAAATTTTAAGGGTTATAAAATAAAATGGAGTATATGAAAAGGAGAATAAAATGTTTGGAAAGTTAGTATATGGACAATATTCATTAAAAGAAACCTTTTGGAAATTTGGTGTTTTTGGGATTTTTGCAGTTTCTTTTGTTGCAAAAATTTTCGGTGCATTCTTAAATCAAAAGTTAAACGGAATGAGCCTTAAATATTACTATACACATCGCTTTTCAATGCTTGATATCGATAACTTGATGTTGTTCTTAACCATCGGATATTTTGTGTGTATGACAGCTCTGGTTTTGTATTCCGTAATGGTTTGGTTAGGTATATGGAGAAGCGCAAAAGAATACGACAAAAGTGCTTGGTTAGGACATTTAGCAAAATTGTTTATTTTGCTCGTTATGTATACCGGCTTTAAATTTGCATACTTATAACTTAAGGATTTTATGATGAAAAAACTGATACTGCTCTCAATAATATTGTTAGTTACCGCTTGTAAGGGAATTGTCGCAGGTGAAATGTCTGAAAAAAGAAAACGCCTTTACGAAATCGGCAATGAAGAAAATTACTGTGATAAAAACCCTGACAGATGTATAAAAGGGGTTGCTTGGTAATATTTAGGAGGCCCTAATGTGCTTTTTTGTATAAAATACAAAATATCCAATATACAACAACTAGGTCGCAGCATGGTTGAAATGCTTGGCGTTTTGGCCATTATCGGAGTTTTAAGTGTTGGGGCCATCTCCGGTTATGCTTCGGCTATGAATAAATACAGGCTAAATAAATTAACAGAACAATTAAATACCATAATTTCCGCTGTAAGCAGATATCACGGTAGTTTAACAAATATTGATAAATCTGCTCCCGGAGGTGGAAATGGTCCATCATTAATTCCTTTTCTCATGGTTCTTAATGAGATTCCCAAAGAAATGATTAAAAAAAATGTGAAAACAGCTATTTATGATATATATAAAAACTCTATAGATATATATAGGCACAATACAGGTTATACCGGAATTATTATCAATATAAATAACAACTCCAATGGTATTGAAACTTGCAGAAACCTTACGCAAATTGCTGTCCCGTTCAGTGACGAGTTATCAAGTCTGATGTTTAGAGTTAGCCATAATGCCAATTACACGTCATATTACGGAAAAGGATGCAAACCATCGCAAAGATGTTTAAAAAATTTTAAGCTGTCTGATATTTACGACCTATGCGATAGCTGTAAAGAAAGCATAAACAGTTGCACATTTTTGTTAACATTCCGATAAAGAATCATATTTGTTTTTTATAAAAAGTGAGTTTTGCGTAGCAAGACAGAACTTTAGTTCGAACGCCGACGTATTTTAAATTGAAAAAAACTCCCTGACGGGAGCTTTAGAAACTGGCGCGCTCGGCGGGGCTGGAGGCAAAAAATATTCCGTCGGAATATTTTTAACGACAGGCGAAAGTTTGTTGTTGAGCAAACAAGCATCGCGACGTGATGCGAAACTTACAAACTGAGTGACCGAAGCGAAGTTAACGAACTTTTTGTTATAAAAAGTGAGTTTTACGCAGCAAGACCGAACCTCGGTTCGAACATCGCCGAGTTTAAAAAATTAAAACTCCCTTTCGGGAGCTTTTAAGATATGGCGCGCTCGGCGGGGTTCGAACTCACAACCTTCTGATCCGTAGTCAGATGCTCTATCCAATTGAGCTACGAGCGCATAACAAAAATGTTAATAAAGCAAAATAATTTATTTTGCAAGCATTATTTTTAATTTTTTTAAAATATTTTTCTCTTTACAAGAATATTTACTTTTGTTATCGTCCGCCCATCTTACAAGTATTATGTCAAATTTAATAAAATAACTATTATGTCAGGGTATATTATTACTGCTTTATGTATATTTTTACTTGAAGCGATTTTGGTTTATACGCAGTATAAAAACCAACTAATTTATTTGATGAAAAATAAGCTGATTTTGGCTTTTTGCCATAGCTTGTTATTTTCTTTGTTATATTTTTTGACCGATGCAAATTCTTCTAAAACTTTTGTAATTTATGCTTGCTATGTATTTTTGTATGTATCCGTAGCCGAGCGTATAAACGCAAAGTATTGTGTTGAATATTACTTTGATACATACGTCAAAAACATTAACATAAAACAGCTCAACAGATATATAGGACTTAGTATTTTGCTAACTCTTATAACGTTATTTATATGGTATCTGTAATAAACTTATCAGAAGGTGGAAGACCACCTTCTTTTTTTTACAAAAAAATTGTGAACACTTGTTTTTTTACCTTTAGATTTTGTGTATCTGTGATATTGTTTATTATAGTAAACATTAACTTTTAAATGGTCGAAGACAATGAAATTTATAATTGAAAGAGCTATTTTATTAAAAACACTCAGCCATGTTCAGAGCATTGTTGAGAAAAGAAACACCATTCCGGTATTATCAAATGTTCGTATTGAAGCCTTAGGTGACGGTATAAGCTTTAAAGCTACCGATATGGACACGGAAATTACCGAAATAACTGATGCTAAAATTATTGAACAAGGAGCAACAACTGCCCCTGCTCATATGCTTTATGATATTGTTCGTAAGCTTAATGACAGCTCAGAAGTAGAACTTACTTTCCCTGATGAAAAAGGTCAATTAAGCATTGCATCCGGACGTTCTAAATTTTCGCTTTCTACTATTGCCGTAGAAGATTTCCCTGTTATATCAGGTGATGAACTTCCCACTAACTTTGTAATGGCAAAAGAAGAGCTTAAAGACGTTATTGACCGGACTCAATTTGCAGTTTCAACCGAAGAAACCAGATATTATTTAAATGGTATCTACATTCATGCAAAAACAGAGGGTCAAACCAATGTGTTACGCATTGTAGCAACTGACGGTCACAGACTTGCTTGTGTAGAATCGCCGTTACCGGCCGGTGCCGAAAAAATGGAAGGAGTTATCATTCCAAGAAAAACCGTTGCCGAAATCAGAAAACTTCTTGACGATACAAAATCAGAGAACATTGCAATTTCATTATCCGAAAATAAAATCCGTTTCGTATTGGAAGATATTACCTTAACTTCAAAACTTATTGACGGAACATATCCGGATTATGAAAGAGTTATTCCGACTGACAATGATAAAATCTTGGAAATTGGTGTAAAAGCCTTATCTTCTGCCGTTGATCGTGTTTCTGTTGTTGCTGAAAGAACAAGAGCCATTAAGCTCATTACCGGTAAAAATCATATTGTTCTTACAACATCCAGTCCTGATTTAGGCAGTGCGTTGGAAGAATTGGAAGCAAAGTATGAGCAAGATGCTTTAGAGGTTGGTTACAATTTCCGTTATCTTTTAGATATTTTATCTGAAATCAGAGGCGAAAATGTTAAAATCAGCTTCTCTGACGGCTCATCACCTTCTGTTATCCACGACACATCTGATGCAAGTGCAATTTACGTTTTAATGCCTATGCGCGTATAGACAGACGGTGGTTTGATTGGATAATTTAGCAATTAAAATAAATGAAGTTGTGAAAGAAAAGTCAGGCGTTTCGCGCCTGACTTTAACCGACTTTAGAAACTATGCGTATTTACGTATAAATGCTGATTTATGTCCGATTATACTAACCGGTGAAAACGGAAGCGGTAAAACAAATATTTTGGAAGCAATATCCTTTTTAACTCCGGGACGCGGATTAAGAGGGGCAAAACTTGCTGATATAAAGCGTATTACGCCGGCTATTGTAACGACACAGTATCAATCTTTGAATGAAGCGCTTAACTGGGCTGTTTCCGGTGTTATCAAAAAAAATGATGAAGAATATAATTTAGGAACAGGCGCTCAAAAAAGCCAAAGAGAATCCGAAGATGAAGTAAGAACATTTGAAAGACGAATCGTGCAAATTGACGGGCAAAAAGTATCTTCACAGGCAGAACTGGGAAAATATTTATGCGCAATTTGGATAACACCGCAGATGGATAGGTTGTTTTTAGGCGGAACACAACCAAGAAGAAGTTTTCTGGATAGAATTGTATACTCTTTTGATGTTGAACACGCAAAACGAATCGCAAATTTTGAACATCTGTATAAACAATGGTATCAGCTTTTAAAAAGCGGTTCAAATGACAATGGCTGGTTGCTGTCTTTAGAAGAAGAAATGGCCTGCTTAGGTGTCGCTATTGCCGCTGCCAGAAGAGAATTGGTCGCCAGACTTAATACTTTTATTGAAAATGAGCCTGACGATGTCTTTCCGAATATTATGCTTGAACTTGATGGCACTATTGAAAAAATGCTTGATACAATGGCTGCTGTTGATGTGGAAGACTTTTATATTTCAAATTTAAAAAAATCTCGCAGAAGTGTTATCAATAATGATTACGTCGACGGAGTAAACAGAACCGATTTTAAGGTATATTATAAGAAAAAATATATGCCGGCCGAATTGTGCTCAACCGGTGAGCAAAAATCTTTGCTTGTCAGCATAATTTTGGCACAAACAAAATGTCAGATTTTAGATAAAGGGTTTGCTCCGGTTTTGTTACTTGATGAAGTAACCACCCATTTAGATGATATAAAAAGAGATGCACTGCTGCATAAAATAAAAGACTTAAAACTTCAAGCTTGGATTACATCAACCGAATCGCAAATTTTTGATGTTTTAAAAAATGATGCCCAATTTTTTAGTGTAAAAAACAATCAAATATTTTAAGCAAAAAATTTGCCCCCGATGTTATCGAGGGCTTTGGTTAGTAGTTAGTGTTTGTTTGGCTGTTTGTTCAGCCGATTGAACTTTTCGAGTTCTTCCATAGCCTCATCTCTGACGACTATGGCACTCGGAGGAGGTGGTTTTTCACCTGTAGGGCGGGAGCTTGTCGGGGCATCTTTTGCAGCCACAACTCCTAGCCCAAGGATAGCTGTTATGATAGCAACCATCCAATTTAACATTTTCTTCATAGCGCTATTTGATTAATGGTTTATAACGAGGAAAGCCGTTTATTGTATCCACCTGCACATACCTCACACCACTGATTTCAAACTCCTTACCGACATTGGTCTCTGAGCTTACATCAATGTCATCAATCAGTGCATACTTTGTGCGCTTGATTGAGAAAACAACCTGCTGTTCTCCGCACCTTCTTACTGCCGCAATAAACGGGATGTTTTCTGGAAAGTGGTGAACGTGATGGCGAAGTGTCATCTTTACGAGTCTTACATTGGACTCTGTAGGCTCAAGGTTGTTCTTTGCGATGTATTCGTTAACCTTTGCTGTAAGGGTAAGCAGATTGACGTTCTCAAGAGCTGCTACGTTCTTTTTAATATTTTTCATATCTTGATAATTTTTAATTCACTTATGATTAAAGCATATTTTTTTGACTATTGCAAGCAAAAAATGACAAAATAGTAAAATTTTTTCACTTTTTTCTAAAAACCTACTTTTATCTCTTATTTTTTGCCTATAAACAAAAAATATTTTATACAAAATTAAAAAAAATATCCGAATCGGTATTGCAATATTTTATTGCTTGTGATAAATTGTGCGCAATTACTAATTATTCTAAAACACAATATTTATGGAAACACTCGAACTTATACAAGGTTTAATGTTTGTCGGTGTAGCTTTGTTAGCACTTGTTACTGTCATCTTTTTGCTGATACGATCAAGCAGACTCGACAAGGTAAAGACCCACGAAGATTTAATGCGCGTCTTTAAAAGTGATGACAAGTTCTTTGCAATTGCCGGACCAACATTATTTGTTATTATGTCTGTGATTATGCTGACAGGAGCACTTATCTCTTGGCCTGATTTTTGTGCAATGCAGCTTTTAGGCATCATCCTTTCGGCATTTTGGCTTTTGCTTGCTGTAACAGTTGTTATCGCAATGCTCAAAAAGAAATGATTTTAAGCACTCCTCGGAGTGCTTTTTTATTGACTAAAAACATATTTTATGTTAAAAATATGTCTAATAACAGATTTTTGTGTAAAGTAATATTTTTTATCTATGTATCATTCTTTCATCTTGATTTCATCCCCACAGATATGTGGCGATGAAAAGTTCAAAAGACACAAGCAACTGGTTGCATCTTACCCCGGAGTTTTTGCGGAAATTGTAGATATTGTTGCCTTTAACAGCGACGATGTTACAAAAATTCCGACTATGGTTAAAGAAATTCTTGATGACTACAAAACAAGAACTTTCACCGACGAAAACCATGCCGTTACTACGATTATGTCTTCAGCTTACGCCGAGATTATCGCAAAAAAGAAACGAGCTATTCCGGAAGGCATCAAGAACTTTCTTACCAAATACGAAATCGAGGTTTGCGACGACAACTGCCTGTATCTTTCTGTACCTGACTACATGGTTACACTTGCCAACTACATGTCAGGTGAACTGCTTAAAAAGAATGCTTAAGAAAAACACCCTCGCCTTTTTGCGAGGGTGTTTTTCTTATTGGTGCGTTACAATATGTTCAACATAAGGTTTTAAATCTTTTAATTTATCTCTAAAAAACATAGGATATGCTTCATATTTATCTAGCATATCAATTTCAAGCCATTCCATACGTTCATCTATTGTATTGTTAAGTGTTTTACTATGACTGTTGAGTTCTTTTGTTCCGCGCGGTTTCATTAAAAAATAAAATGTAATTTCATGACAATCAAGTCCTTTAAGCATTCCGTCATTACGCTTAAAAAAGTTCTCCTGCACATAAGCCAAACGGTCAATTTCATAAGCAACGCCGGTTTCTTCAAAAACCTCACGTTTAACAGCTTCCTCGGCAGTTTCGCCAAGTTCTATCGCTCCACCGATAGAATAGTAATAATTTTCCGAATCGTTAGTAGCAAATAAAACTGAATTATCTTCTATGATAATTGCAGCAGCTCTTAAACGAAAGCGCTTGTTATCTGCGGTTTGAAAACATACATCACTGTTAAGCGAATCTATAACGTTTGAAATTTTGCTCATTTATCACTCCCTTGTCTTATAAAAACAAAATCCGCTGTCATTATGTTTATAAAAAATAAGAATGCAATAAAAAATTTTACAAAAAAAAATCCTACAATTTATGTAGGATTATTTTTTATTAGGAAAAATCAGTTGTCTTTTTTTTCTGATTGTTCTTTATTTTTTTTCTTAACATCAATTTTTTTAAACTTTGCTTTTTGATGTTGTAATTTTGGAATATTCAGACTTAATACACCATTTTCATATTCTGCTTCTGCCATATTATAATCTAAATCCAACGGAAGCGGAATGGTTCGCTTAAACATTCCATACGAAATTTCCTTAAAATAATTATGTTTTGCGCTTTCTTCCGTTACATTTTGCTTTTCACCGGAAATTGTAAGGTATCCGTCTTCTGATATTTTTAAGTCAATATCCTCTTCCTTTATCCCCGGAACTTCAGCAATTACCATAACAGATGTCTTATTTTCGGTAATATCGACTTTTGGTTCAAAACTACCCACATCTCCACTACCGAAATCAAAAAAATAATTCCATAAACTACGAAAATCATGTGAATGATTTGCACTTACTAAAGCTTCAGTTTTTTTATTTGAAGCTGAAACCATGTCATTCATTAGCTTACTCCTTTGTTAGAGTTTTTTAATAATCCCAGCGTTCTTCTTCAATTTCAATTACTTCTTCATCCATAGGGGCTGCATTTTTACATCCGCAGCCGCAACCTTTAGAAGTATCTGACTTTGTTGAATCTTTCGGATAAGCACTGCTGGTTGCATTTTCATTTTTTTGATTTGTGGTTGAATTTTGTTTTTTATCAAACATATTTTCCTCTCTTTCATTGATTATTGATTTGTGTTTAGTGTATTGCAATAAAACTGCACCATTAAAATATGATGCAGTTTTTATTTTTTAATCTAAACATTAGGATAGAATATGTATTATCTTTTTTTGCCTTTTCTTGCTCTTGCAATATCAACGGCATCTAAAGTTTTTTTCTTTTTCGCCTTCGGTTTTACTTTTTTCGATTTCATAGATTCTCTGTTCGGCAAGTCGTCAGCTTTTTCTAAAAATTTATGAAAATTAGAATAATTTTCATCACGTGGTGAAAACTTTTGAACATTAGCAACTTCACAAATCTTGGAAATCGGTTCATAATCTTCCGTAACTTCCCAGTATTCTTTTAAGCCTTCTAAAGGAATATCTCTGTCTGCAAAAGGATTTGGACTGATTGAACGAACAGCAATCCATGTAAGAGGTGTAAGTTTTGGCTCAATGAGTGAGATTTTTCCATCTTCAACATTTATGCCCTCGTTATTTTCAATCAAGCACACATCTATTCCAAGCTCTTTCATCAACTCAGCAGTATCCTGACATTGTTCCGGATTTCCGTGCACAGGAAAAACTATCATATCAATTCCGGCTTCTTTATATATTTTCATCAATTTGACAAGATTTTCTTTATTAATATGTCCGGAATCTTGCATTTTAACTTCTTCAAAATTACCTACTTTTTGTGAAGAAGGGCTCATCACAACAACGGCTCCCTGAGAAGCAAAAAGTTGCAACATTTTAGGGCCTGTTCTGCCGTTAATTTCATCAATGATACGCTGACGCGCAATAACCAAAACCTTATCATCAACACGTAATACAGGGTGCAAATCAAGTGCCATCTTAGTTGCTGATGACATAGGAATCGGTGATATTTCATCAACACCGACATTGTATTCGTAGTTTTCTAAACCTTGTGCAAAAGCACCTGTATTTACAATGTATTTGAGTTTAATTTTATCGTCAGCTAAATATGATTTTAAGTTACCCTTATATACAACATCATCAAAATCAGTATAGCCACTCAAAGTCATAGCGTTTTTAACCAGATTTAACCATTTACCGTCTAAACATACTTTAGTGCCTAATCTTCTTGCTGCTTCAATATCTATAGCAATATTCTGAACACTTCGAGATATTACCGGTGAAATAATTATAGATTTATCCTTATGTTTTTTAATTACATTGTATGTGTTTTCGATTGCTTGCTCATAACCTATACGTTCTGAACCGTTAGGTGAAGTTGATGTAGAATCGATAAACATCATTACCGGTAAGCCTATAGATTTTAAATAGTTTGTATGACTATCTACATTAAAGCTCTTACCTACAGGAGGTTCTTCTGTATGGAAGTCTCCAAAATTATTAGATACCGCAAATGGTTTGCCATCATCATATGTAACGGTTACAAAGCCAAGAGGATCACATGTTGAGTGACCGACAGCAAAAGCTTTAACGGTTATATTATCACCTACTTTAACAATTTCACCATCTTTAACTCTTTCAATATCAGGCTCGGATAAACCTTCTTCTCTGAAAGCAAGACGAATAAGATTTCTGGTAAAACCGTCAGTCTTAATCGGAGGGAGTTTATAGCCCATTTTAACATAGTTTATGAGCCCACCGACGTGGTCTTCGTGCACATGGGTTAAAAACAATGTTTTTACAGGTGTTAGAGCTTTAGTTTCCACTCCTGTTTTAGGGTCAACTCGGTCAAAATAGTCATCCACTTTAGGAAAAGCAGCAACAAATCCTGTTTCATAAGGTGTAAAAATTGAACCTAAATCAAACATTACAACATCGGTATTACCCTTAGCGTCGGTATGTTCAATTACCGAGCAGTTTCCACCGATACGATCTTTGTTTACACCACCTATATATTTAACAGTTGTTTTTGCTTTATCTTTTTTTGCCATTGTTACCCTCGCTTGCTTGCAATTACTGCCGTAATGATACACCTTTTTTGACAAAATGCAATATTTTTTTATGTTAAAACTTGATTTTTTTTATCTTGGAATTATTTCTGTGGCAAAGGAGATATAATATGAACAAATTTTTACGCTTTACATATAGTTTTGCAACTGTTGCCGTTACTGCCGCAGTTGCCGCATTTTTTTCGTTACAGGCAATGAAAACATTTTATCCGAGTTTAAATATGCCGCTTTTTTCTCCTCCTGATTATGTATTTGCACCGGTTTGGTCGGTTTTATATACACTGATGATTTTTTCATACTATATTGTCTTAAACTCTACCGACGCTATTCAGACACAAAGCGCAACACTTTTATTTTTAGGTCAGCTTTTTTTACAAATGCTTTGGTCATACGTATTTTTCGGTATCGGGTTTTATGCACCGGCCATAGTAGTAATATTATTGATGATTTGGACTGTCTATAAAATGATTGAACGTTTCAAAAGCATTAACAAAATTGCCGGAAATTTACAATATCCCTATCTTTTATGGCTTATATATGCCGCATATTTAAATATTGGAATCGCATATTTGAATGCAAATTAAAATTTTACTAGACTTTACCCGAAGATTGCTTTATTTTGTTATAGCTAAAAAATAATGATAATTTTTGGGAAGAAATTAAATGACTACAAGTGTAAAACAAATAAGAAAAACTTTTTTAGATTATTTTGCAAAAAATAATCATAAAATTATTCCGTCATCTTCTTTGGTGCCGGATAATGACCCTACATTGATGTTTACAAACTCCGGAATGGTTCAATTTAAGAATATCTTTACCGGTAATGAAACCCGTGATTATAAACGAGCGGCCTCTTCCCAAAAATCTGTTCGTGCCGGCGGTAAGCACAATGACCTTGACAGCGTTGGTTATGACGTTCGTCATCATACATTTTTTGAAATGCTCGGCAACTTCTCTTTTGGTGATTATTTTAAAGAAGAAGCTATTAAATATGCTTGGGAATTGGTTACCAAAGAATTTTGTTTACCTAAAGAAAAGTTAGCCGTTACCGTTTTTCATACAGATGATGTAGCACGCAATTTATGGAAAAAAATCTCAGGTCTTCCTGATGATAAGATTATCGGTATTGCTACAAAGGATAACTTCTGGCAAATGGGCGATACAGGTCCTTGCGGATACTGTTCGGAAATTTTTTATGACCATGGTCCCGAAGTTTGGGGCGGCTTACCCGGAACACCAGAAGAAGACGGCGACAGATGGATTGAAATTTGGAACTTAGTGTTTGATGAATTTGAAGATTTACCTGACGGCTCTCGTGTTGAACTGAAACAAAAATGTATTGATACCGGAATGGGATTGGAGCGTATATCCGCAATTTTACAAGGTGTTCATTCTAACTATGATATTGACTTATTCAAAAACTTGGTAACTGATGTTTGTAAGTTTGCCGGAACCGATATTGAAAATAAAAACCTTACATCTTCATACAATGTAATTGCCGATCACTTACGTTCGGCATCGTTCTTGATTGCTGACGGTGTATTGCCGTCAAATGAAGGCAGAGGATATGTATTGCGTCGTATTATGAGAAGAGCAATGCGTCATATTTATATGCTGGGCGTTCATGAACCAATGATGTATAAACTGCTTCCTTCGTTGCAACGTGAAATGGGTGAAGCTTATCCTGAACTTTATCGTCATGAAGCACTAATCAGAGAAACCATTAAAGCCGAAGAAACTCGTTTCGGCCGCACATTGTCTAACGGCTTAAAATTACTTGATGAAGAAACAAAAGATTTGCATGAAGGCGATGAGTTAAACGGTCAGACTGCATTTAAGCTTTATGATACATACGGCTTCCCTCTTGACTTAACCGAAGATGCCTTAAAACTTAAAAACATCAAAGTCGATACCGATGGTTTTAATGCCGCTATGGAAAAACAAAAAGCTGAAGCTCGTAAAAACTGGGCAGGCTCCGGTGATGCAGGTGTTGAAAAAATTTGGTTTGAATTGCAAGAAAAATTAGGAACTACCGAATTTTTAGGCTATAATACATTAAAATCAGATGCTCAAATTTTGGCTTTAGTTCAAAACAACCAAGAAGTTGACGAAGTAAAAGAGGGTGATTTTTACTTAGTTGCAAATCAATCTCCTTTTTATGGTGAATGCGGCGGACAAGTCGGAGATATCGGAAAAATTATCAATTCTGATTTTGAGGCAAAAGTTATTGATACCAAGAAAAAACTTGACGGTTTGATTGTTCATGTTTGCAAATTGATAAGCGGAACTGTTAAAAATCAGACATTTGCATCATTTGAAGTTGATGAAGTAACTCGTAATCAAATTAGAGCAAATCACTCGGTTACTCACTTGGTTCATAAAGCATTACGCACAGTTTTGGGCGACCATATCGCACAAAAGGGTTCGTTAGTGGGTCCGGAAAGAATGCGTTTTGACGTTTCACATAATAAACAAATCAGTCCGGATGAAATTTTGCAAGTAGAAAATTTGGTAAATGCTGCAATTAGAAGAAACTTAAATGTAAATACCGTTATAATGAATAAAGAAGAAGCGGTAAACTGCGGCGCTATGGCCTTATTCGGTGAAAAATATGCCGATGAAGTTCGTGTTGTGAAAATGGAAAAAGACAATGAAGTTTATTCTTCTGAACTTTGCGGCGGAACTCACGTTAATAGCACCGGAGATATCGGATATTTTAATATTGTTTCCGAATCTGCCGTCGGAGCCGGTATCAGACGTATTGAGTGTGTAACCGGACTTGGTGCCGAAAGATTTGTTCAAAGTATTGAAAACAAACTTCATGGTGTGTGCTCACTTCTTAAAACCAATGTTAATGATTTAGAGGCAAGAATTAACAACCTTCTGGAAGAAAAGAAAAAACTTGAAGCAGATATTTTTAACCTGAAGAAAACATTTGTAAGCCATAAAAGTGTTGATAATCAGGATAAAATCGGCACTGTAAACGGTATTAAATTTGTAGGTAAAATTGTAAATGGTGTTCATCCTAAAGAACTTAAAGCTTTCGTTGATGAAATTAACCAAACAATCGGTTCCGGTGTCGTGGTTTTGGCATCTGACAAAGATGATAAAGCATCTGTTGTTGTTGGGGTTACTCCTGATTTAACCGATAAATATTCGGCTGTAGATATGGTAAAAGCCGCGTCTGTCATTGTAGGCGGAAAAGGCGGAGGAGGAAGAGCTGATATGGCTCAAGCCGGTGGCCCTGATGCATCAAAGCTTCAAGAAGCAATAGATGTTATCAGAAATATGATATAAACAAAGGGGAGAATTTTCTCCCCTTTGTTTTGCGTTTGTCATCTGTAGTATCTAATCAGTTTTCTTAATATATAAACACCATCTTAGCCAAGAAATTTTGCAGATACAAAAAGCCGCCTTTTACATAAGGCGGCTTTTTGTATGTTATCAGATTATACACATTGACCAAGTCTGAAACTACCTGTTTCATCGTCTTTAACACATTTTAATACAAACGACTTTCCTAATGCGGCACAATCTGTTTCAGTATCATCATAATCACACGTTGTTGCGCACTTCGTCGGATAAGACTGACCACCACACTCAACATAGTTTGTAGCAAATCCTCCCGTGCTTGCACATCCCTCAACCGTTACGCGATTGTAGATTGGTGATTTATTACCTGCACAGTCTGTCCCTGTGGCATCACAAGACGCATAGTAATAACATCCTTGTGGTGCTCCTGAAACCGAAACTTGATAATTTCCATTAGCAAGTTTTGTTTCAAACAATGTTGATTTATTGGTTAAAGAGCAGCCATCAGTTGCATAAGGGCAAGGAGAAACGTTAATATATGTGCTATACAAACCACTTCCACATACTTTAACATCCGAACCTTCAGGAATTACTGTTTCAAGCACTGCTTCATACCCATCAGGAACAGTCACTTTATTATAACCGAACTTACTGCAATATGCTTCTGAACCACATTCTGCATAAAATGCACATTTTGTAGATGAATTTTTTGTTTCCGGAACTATACCCACCTCGACTTTTTTGTATTTAGACTTACCAGATTCGAAAACATAACAATTTTCATTACCGGTATATTCTGCGTTATTATATTGATCGCACGGGCTAGTTGCTTTTACACATTCTGTAGAACAATGAACCCAAGAACCATCATTTGAGGTATATAACTCATGACCTGAAGGACATACTTCTTCATACAGCTTACCGCAACTATCTACAGCACCTTCAAAAAGCACTGCTCCGCCACCTTTACAATGATCTTGATTGCTAACTATAGATGTAAAATAGCCATATTGTTTAGCAAATCCGTCACAGCCTGTTTTTACATTTCCGGTAAATACATAGCTTCCTACCACATCACCTTTTTTCATACCGGCGGTAATCTCATAAACATTACAAAGCGATTGTGAAGCGCTATCATTTTCGTTATTACACTTACAATTTGAAGCAAATGTTTTACCTCCGCAAGTAATTGAAGTGCCATCATTTGCGTTAAGACATGTAGCCACCGGTAACCCCTTAACCGGAGAATATTTTCCTGCGCAGTCTGGCTCTTCGCTTTCGCAAGAATGAAGTCTGACAAGTTTTTCTTGTTCAGCATCAATCGGCTGACATTTTTCAACTTCATAATAACCGTTATTAAGATATGCCTGAGCATCAGCAGCAGTTAATACCAGTTCGCAAGAACCCTTATCGTTTCTGTAAGCTACATCACCTTTGTAAACACCGTAACACGTTTCTGCAACTTCACATGTTTGGTAAAATGTTCCTTTAGAGTTAACACAAACATCTCCTTTACCATACAAACCTTCACTGCAAGAAACATATCCTTGGCAAGTATTTTCAACACAAGATTTACCATCAGAGGATAATTTGTACCCCGGTTTACATCCTGCTACGGCATAGCAACCTAAACTGTTGGAAGCACACATCGCATTTGAAAAACTGCTCTGACAATCTGCTAATGTTTTGTACTCACACTCTAAACATAATTTAGCTGCAGAATCAAAAGGACAAGCAACATAGTTATCCGAACAAACCGTGTCAATATAACCCAGTTCGGCACAAATTTCATCATTTTGTTTCTCGCATAATTGTTCATAATCAAAATATCCGTCGATACAGGTGCAATTATTACCGCAGAAACCGCCTAAATTATCACCGATACCCATAACTGAAGACTGGCAACTGATTAAAGGATCATTTCCTATAAATGAATATTGTGAGTCAGAACAACCATTGACACAGCTTGATTTATTTTCTTGATATGTTACACCGCACTTACATTCTAACGTAATGGCATTAAGATTGTCGTAGCATTTGTATTGCATAACATTGTTAGGTTGACTTGTGCAGTTATCATCAACGCCGACACAACAATCATCAGCATCGGAAACCCAGTTATTTTTACCGGTTGCCGGACATATACATTGAGCATACCAATCGCCATCGGCATCGGTACACTTACCGCTTCCGGTTGCATTATCACCGCATTTGTAATACCTGTCTCTGTTACATTTACACTCTTTATACTTGCCGCCACAAGAAACACCGACGCCTACCAATCCGTCAGCGGCAGAGCATTCTTTATTATAGGAAGAATCGCAAACACATTTACCCTGCTGACATGTTGTCTGGTCTTCACCTTCAGCATTTGTACCGCTACAAGTTGCTCCGGTACATACATAACCTAAGCTTTCATCACATGGAACCCAATAGTTTGTATTGGAACAGCAATCTTCCGGCTTGTATAATTCTATACCGCCTTCTTTACATGTATCGGCAGAACTGGGGGGAGTATCACAGAATGTATAACCCGGACAGTTGGTAAACGGAGCGAAATTGTTGCCTAAACATGCGTCATCCAGTATACCGTCACCGTCAAAATCATTACCGCCGCCTAAAAAACACACTCTAGCTTGAGAAACAGCACTTAAACACAGCACGAAACCCAAAATTAAAATTGACAGCTTAAACTTATTCATAATAACCCCCATAGGTAAATAGACCTTACTTGTAAATATTTTATCAAATAAAGTTATAATTGTCAACGAAGCTTTTTGTTTTTTTTAAAATTATTTGCTTTTTTGCCTTAAGTCAGCAATCAAATCATCAATGCCGTTTTTTGACTTTTTGATGTATGCGGTATATTCGTTTCGGGCAGTTATCGCTAAGCTGACATTTTCAATTATGATGTCGACTACTTTTAAATTTCCGCCGGTGTCTTTTACTCGCCATATAACCTTTGCAGGCGCGCCTTGCGGCATAGGAACGCTTGTGTTTACAAAAATCTGATTTTTTGAATTAGACGGACTTGTTCCGTTAAATATAAAATTTTTGCCTTTAAATTCATCAAATCTTTTTGACCATGTTTTAATATTCATCTGACGATATACTTTTATAAATTCGGCCCTTTGCTGCGAGTTAGCTGCATTCCAATAACGGCCAAGAACAAATTTGCCTATAAAATCTAAATCAAGATATTGATTAAAAAGCTTTTCAAAACGAGCATCTTTATCTTTTTGCGAAACATCAGCATTGATAATCTGTTCAATACCTTCATTAGTCAATTTCTTGATAAATTCTTCCGCTTTTTGTGCTTCTGTCTGAGCTAACGCAGAATAGGAAAATGCCATGAATAAAGCCAAAAACAATGTAAAAATTTTCTTCATAACCAAACACCTTTCTTTCTATTCAAAATCTGCTTCAAAGTCAAAATCATAACTGGGAACATCTTCTGTTTGTTCATCTTGAGAACATAAACTTACAAACTTTTTCCGATTTTGCATAAACGCAGATTTTGTTGCTGCGTAAAAATCAACCGAAGATTGTTCAAGACCATCTAAAAGCTCCATATTTTCAGCTCTCAAATTTAAATATTTCAAACCTGTTGCACTCCATACGATAGTGTCATATTTTGCGTTATTGGAGTTAACTAAAGACCAATATAACGGGCTCATATAAGCATCGGCAGTCCACCCTAAAACGTGTCTCGGAGTTGATGGTCCGACAATAGGCAAAACAACAAAAGGTCCATCCGGAACACAATATTTTGCCATCGTTGCATCAAAAGAGTTTTTCTTTTTTTCCAATCCCCAACCGGAAGCAACATCAAAAGTTCCAAGCAATCCGAGTGTTGTGTTAATTACAAACCTGCCCGCAGAAACCCCCGTGTTTTTGACTTCTCCTTGCAACAAATTGTTTATTGCATAAGCCGGTTCTTCCAAATTATTAAAAAAGGAACTTACTCTTGTTCTGATAAATTTATTTGTTACCTTTTTATATCCTTTAGCAACCGGTTTTATAACTTTTTTATCCACCTGATAGTTAAAATCAAACATTGCTCTGTTATATGTTTCCAATTTAGTCTCTTCATGGTAGTTTGAAACGGAAGAACATGATGTTAATCCGGCTAAAACTAGTACGAGCAAAATTTTTTTATTCATTTAGCTATCCTTTGGTTTTATATATTTCTCTCCATAAATATAGCAAGTTTATTGAGTAAATCAACAAAAATTTGTTTAAAACAGGTATGGTTTTGTTACAAACAAGAAATGTTTTGTGTTTTGCATATTTAACCGATTTAACTTATTATCGCTTTAGTTAAAAATATTGAAAAGGAAAATTAAACATGACTAACAAACCAGAAAAACCTATTAACTTGTTTGATTGTGCTGCTTCTCAAAAAGTTATCGGACAAGATAAATTTTTAGATGCTTTCAAAAAAATTTTAGATCATGGTGCATATTGTCAAGGTCACGAAACTCGTGAATTAGATCAAAAATTGGCTGAATATTCCGGCACAAAATATTGTGCAACATGCGGATCCGGAACCGACGCATTAACTTTGGCCCTTATGGCATGGGATGTTAAAGAAGGTGATGCAGTGTTTGTTTCTTCATTTACCTTCGTTGCATCTGCTGAAGCTCCCGTATTGTTAGGCGCAACACCAATCTTTATTGATTCTAAACCTGATACATACAATATGGATCCTGCAGACTTAAGACGTGCTATCGAAATGGTTAAAAAAGAGGGAAAACTTAACTTGAAAGCTATTATTCCGGTTGATATTTTCGGTTCTCCGTGCGAATACGATGAAATTATGAAAATTGCTGAAGAATATGGTATGAAAGTTTTATCTGACTCTTGCCAATCTTACGGTTCGGTTTATTATGGTAAAAGAGCCGGTTCTATCGCTGATATGACAGCTACTTCATTCTATCCGACAAAACCTTTAGGCGGATATGGTGACGGAGGTGCCGTATTTATCAATTCAGATAAAGAAAATGAACTTGTTAAATCTGCTCGTGTTCACGGTATGAGCCCGACTGACCACTATGACAACGTTCGTTTAGGTATGACAGGTCGTATGAACACATTCCAAGCTGCAGTATTATTACAAAAACTCACTGTTTTTGAACAAGAACTTAAAGACAGATACACTATTGCAAAACGTTATGACAATGAATTAAGTTCTTATTTCGGCAAACAAAAGATTTTAGATAACTGCCAATCTGCATACGCTTTATATACCATCACTTGTGAAAATCGTGATGAGCTGATGGCTTACTTGAAAGAAGCTGGTATTCCTTGCGGTGCATACTACCCACGTCCGGTAAATACACAAACAGCTTATGCAAAATGGAATACCCGTTCATTACCGGTTTGCGAAAAATTATCCAAAACAGTATTGAGTATTCCGATGCATCCGTATTTAGATAGCGACGTTCAATCTTATATCATTGAAAAGATGAATGAATTTGCATCAAAATATGAGGCAAAAGCCGCTTAATAAACATAGCATTAAAAAACCTCCCAATCGGGAGGTTTTTTTATTTTATTTTTACTAGGTAACTTCAGTAATTGCACGCAAGTTACCATCACGATTGATTTGAACAACCCTTAATTTATGGCGCATTTCCTCAATCGTTTTTACTCTGTCAATAGTAGGATATGTGTGCAAAATACGGTCTGTAAATGCCTGATATGCAGCTTCTGAACTTTCAGCGTGAATTGTTGCCAAGCAGTTATCGTGACCTGAACCCATCAACTCCCATAATGCACCGGCATTAGATGTTGAAATCTCACCTCCGATAATGGCATCAGGTGTAAAACGAACCACCAAGTCAATAATTTTTGCATAATCCATTTCGTTAGTTTGCTCGGTACGAGATAATGTTAAATGCACTCTGTTCGGATGCGGAACCAAAAGTTCTCGGGTATCCTCTATGGTAAGCACTCTTTTATGAATATCTAAAATTTTTAACAAGTTATTCAAAAAAGTTGTTTTACCGGTTGAGGTTGCACCACTTACCAAAATATGATCGCCCCTTTTTATACTCAATAACAATCTTTCATACGGATCTTCAGGATCTTTAATATCTTTCAGTGGGTTTATCTTATGCAAAGCTTTTCCTTGTGTTAATCCGTAATCGGATAATCCGAATGCAACGTCATCACTGTGAATACGAATTGTTAAAGCAACACCGCCTGTTAAATCATCATTATCATACATAACGTTACGGCCTGCAATCGCCGAAAAACGGTGGTCTCCCGGTATAGTTGCATAAACAACCGGAGAACCTTGAACAGGGTCAAACGGAAGTTCGTATGTATTTGCAATAATATACAGCAAATCTGTTAAATATTCTTTGGAAAGTTTTTCATCTTTATACATTACCCACGGATATGCTCTCTTGCCGCGTAGCCTTAACCATATCTGCCCTGCTTTATTGATGGCTACTTCCTCAATATTTTCCTGATTATACCAATATGATAATGGCCGTAAAACTGATTCTAATACCGTAAAACTCATATCTTTATCCTTTAGAATAATGCTCCGGATTGTTGGTTATATGTCGATGCCGTAGCGCCTGTTGACGGAGGCGGAGGTGGTGCTCCGTTGTATATCGGAGCACTTCTTGAAGGCGTCTTTTTCTTAGCCGGAGCTTCATCGATTAAACCACCTGACGGTTGAGCCTTTTCATCTTCGGCACCCATTACGTGAACGGAACCGCCTCCTGAATTTGCCTTATCATCGCCATCTTTACCTTGAACATTACCTTCTCTACCGTTAATCAAGACACCGGAAGGATCATCTGATTCCTTTTCATCTTCCAATTCACGGGCAGGTGTTCTTATCCATAAATCTACTTTCGGATATATTATAATACGTGTTCCGGCAGGCACATAAGCAACTGCAGAAATATCTGTTTTATCTTTCAATATCTGTTGGAAAATATTGTTCATACCGTCAACAAAGTTATCTCTGGCTTCTTCTGCAGCCTGAGCTTTAGCATTTTGAACAGAGTTACCGTTTGAATCGGTTGTCGTTTCACCTGCTGCTGCTACATAAGTAATTGCACTTGTAAGAGATGTGGTAACAAGAGGCAACGTGTATTTCTTAAGTAATTGTTCATCAATATAGCCAAGAGCTCCTGATTTACCTTGAGCATCACCCGTAACCGCATTGGCAAACTGGAATGCGGAGCCATCGGGCCTTATCAAACGCTCCCAAGTAATACTTACCCTTACGGAACTTCCGGAGCTTCCGCCTCCAAATCCGCCCATAGAGCCCATTACCCGGCTTCCTGCAGGAATTACTATATTTCTGCCGACTTCCGCATAAATATTTCTTTCAACGATAGCCGTAACAGGAACGCCATCGGCTCCTGACATAATTGTTCTTGCCAGCACTGCAGGAATAGGTTTATCGGCTAATATCATTTCGCTCATATCAACACGCCAAGAAGATATATCTCGAGCTACACCTTCCCAGTGCGTAGCCGTGCCGTCATACGATTCTTTATTTATTTTTGTAGATACTTTACTAACCGAAAACTCTTCTCGGCGTAAATTGTGCGCAGCACTGATTCCGTATGCGCGAATAGGATCATATCTTTCACCGGGACCATATCCGCCTCCGGGGCCTAAATTACTTACCTTATTACCTTCTCCGTATGCTTCGCCGGCACCCATAACACCCGCCGGAACAAACATTGTTTCGGCAGAAGTTTTTTTAATTTCTTCCACTCCGGCCAATTCTCCGTAGTTATCTATAATAAGTCCGTCATTAGTTCTTTTACCTATAACGTTTCCGTTTACGTCGATAACATCATTGTTTTCTAAAATATTACCCAGAAAATTCCCATCAGGGTTAATAGCAATACCTATCACTTGCATTTTTTTATCTTTTACTTGAGGTTCTTCTGTTATTTGTTCGGGAATTTCAATTTCACCAACCTGAATCTGTTCCTCTTCTTCAACATTTTTAGGTTTTTTAATTATAATCGGTTTTCTTGTATTGTAATATTGCAAATAACGTGCTTTTGCCAATAATTTTCCGTTTTCATCTCTAACTTCACCGCTTCCGGATACTTTACCTGCAACTGCATATTCGTTATCAACGACATCTCCGTCTATTAAGAGTTCTCCTATTACTTTATTATTTTTATCGCGAATAAAATAGTCTCTTGAACCACGTCCGATTATTTCATAATTCTTGTTTACCAAAAATCCTCTATCGGCTGTTCCGAGCGTTGTGCCGGCAAACGATGTTACGGAACCTGCCTTTGTAAGATAACCGATAGCAAAATTATCTTTATCATATACGTAAACATCGTATAAAGCATATCCCAATTCTTTTCTTCCGGAAACTACCAATCCGTCGTAATTTACTTTTGCCAATACTTCATTTTTATCGTTAACAACTTCAGCCTTCTGGTTAACTCTACCCATAAAATTATTTTCGTTATCAAAAGCAAAACGATATTTAAAAGCAACACCTAATATTTTTTCGGCATCTTCAGATACGACCGTTCCGTCAGGTCTTACATATCCTATAACTTCGGAATTTTCATTTATAACCTTACCCGTTGTTAATATTCTGCCGATAATAACATTCTTAAAATTCATTACCGGTCCGGGTTCAACAACAGAAGCCTGAAAAACATTATCGTCGTTATATAAACGGCCATCCGATTTAACACAGCCCAAATCACGATTTTGATAGTCAATAGCTCTGCTTACACCATTGATGTTTGCAATAAGTTTTCCGTCAAAGTTAATCAATGAGCCTTTTTTAGGAGCAAAACCAACCATTGTTCCTACATCACTGATAACTTGATTGTTTGCTAATATCTTGCCTAAAACAACATCTCTGCCGTTTCGCACATCGCCTTTAGGGCTTACAACACCGATATATTCGCATACATTATTCACAACACTGTTAAAATCAGCCGTTTGACCGATAACGGAACCGTCGATTCCGCTGACTAAATTATTGCTGATAGCTTTACCTATGATATTTCCGGCATAATTTTTTACTTCTCCGTTATGTTCCGCATAACCTAACATATTACCGTTAAAACCGATTACCATAAATGCCCTGCCTATATTACCCGATACAGGCATCATATTTTCTGATACAGACTGAGTAGTTTCCACAACATCATATTCCGGAACTATTTTTGCCGTTATATTACCTTTTCCATCCGTAATAAAATTGTTTTGCGCCAAAAACGGCATAATTTTACTGTCTAGCCCTATTGCATAATAAATATCGGATAATTGAGTTGAATATATGTTATTATCAGCATCAATAACTTCTCCATGCTGTGTAATTTTTAAACCCAATTCTGTCGGAACACCGTTTATTTTTCCATCAATACCCACATATCCTTTAGGCATACCTGCCTGTGTATATGTATCGGATAATTCCAGTGTATTACCAATCAGCACGCTATCTGAAGAAAAAACATATCCGAAAGGAGATACTTTATAACTGACATTCGCAGATGAAAAATCTGCCCCTGTTCCTTTAAGCCCGAGAACATCATTTGATGTTGTAATAATCAATGATGTATCTGCTCCGGCTCCCAATATTCTGCCTATATTATCATAAACATAGTTTCCTTTTGTGTAGCCCATAAGTGTTCCCGACATAGAAATCGCAGAGCCGTTACTAAGCGCCATAGCAGTTAAATTACCTAAGTAGTCAAAAACAGGACCAGTATATGATAATTGTCCCACAATTTTTCCGGTATTATCATAAACCATGGCTCTTGGCCCTACATAGCCTATGATATCCTCTGAGCGAGCGACTTTACCTTCGGGCATAATTCGGCCTAAATATTTACCGTTAAAATCATTTGCAGTTGCTGCTATATCAACAAAAAAACCGATAACTTCGTTGTTTGCATTTACTATTTTATTATCAGCACGAAGCCTGCCCACAACATTACCCTGATTTATAACTTCTCCGTTGTATGTTATAAGACCTAAATAATTACCTACATTATCAAATGCGTATCCGCTAATTACCGTCCTTCCGATAACTTTATCGGTATTATCATACACATATCCGTTTGCGTGAACACTACCTATAGTTTTAGTATCAAAATCGGTTACTTTGCCGCCGGGGGCGATACTACCTATAAATTCTCCCGTTGAAGATACTACCATTTTAGATGAAATTAAACGTCCGTCCAGAGTATATCTGCTTCCGCTGTTTTTATAAGCATACCCTGACGGAGATACAAAACCTATGTTCTGTCCGTCTATACTGACATATAAACCATCACCGGTCAAACGTCCCACCGTTTTTCCCGAATCATTATAAACTAAGCCCGGATATAAGACAGAACCTAAAATATTATATGAGTCATCTACAACCAAAGCATTAGGAAGTGTCTTACCTATTATTTTTCCAGAAGGTAAGCGAACCGTTCCGTCATTGTTTACTTTTCCCAACAATTTATTGTCATTTCCTATAACAACACCTTGAGGAACAACACCACCTATTATGTTACCTTCCGTATTGACTATAAAACTGTCTGCCGTAACGTTTCCGATTATTTGATTATCAAGCCCTACAACAGAACCATCCGGTATAACCTTTCCGATAACTTTACCGTTAAAATCTATGGCAGTTATTTCGTTTGCGTAAACATACTTTGCCGTAACAATCATTACGGTTAATAAAACTAAAAAAGCTCTAAATATTTTATTTAATGTTTTTTGCACTTTAGTTCCTCCGATTTTGAGCTACTTCTTGTAAAGCATATCCCACAACTTGTTTATCTATATTAACAAACGAGCCGTTACTTTTCAAATATCCTATTTCTTTTCCGCTTGAACCTATAACTTTACCATCTGATGATAAATATCCTAAATATTGACCATCGCTTGATAATACTGCCGTTCCGATTTTAAATATCTGCCCGATAATATTGTTCTGATTATCTATAGCTAAACCGCCGGAAAGTGTTCTGCCTATTATACTGTTATCCGACGATCTGATACTTCCGTCAAATGCAACAAATCCGGCTACTTTATCCTGATTATCAATCACGATATCACCGCTTACAACTTCACCGATAATTTTACCGTCAGTGCTGCTTACTTTACCGTCTGAATGAACATTTCCGATTATTACGTTTTTAGTGTTTATAACAGCTCCTTCCGGAAGAACCGAACCGATTACGTTACCGCCAAAATCAACCACCGTTCCACGTTTTAATACACTCAAATTTTTATCGGTAGAGCCTCCGGGTAAAACAAAAGTAACAAGACGCCCTTTCAAATCTGAAACCTCGCCTCTTTCATTTGTATAACCCTTGTATGCGCCGAACAAATCTATAACCGTATTTTGTTCTGTTTGTTCACCCAATATTTTACCGGTTTTATCCAAAATTAAACCGTTTAACGCATATAAAGCAACTTCTTGACCGAGATCTGTCAGCACTCTTCCTGACGGAGTTACATATCCGAGATATGAACCGTCATAACCTATTGCCGCACCCGTTTTCACAACGGAACCTACATATTTCCCTTTATCATTAAACCAACGCCCTTGTGTATCGACTGTTCCCAAATCATCCCCAAATCGATTAACCACACGGCCGTCAAAGTTTACAAAACCTTGCGCATTACCGTTTATATCGGTAACATATCCGGTCGGCATCATTTTACCTGCAATAGCGCCATAAAAGCTTAATCCGTCGCCATATATTTTATCAACCGGCATTCCGCTATTGTCATAAACTTTTCCGTCAGCAAATATTCTGCCGATTTCTTCGCCGGATGAGTTTATTATCCTATTAAATTCAGGTAAAGCTACTCCGATAATGCGGTTATTTTCGCTAACTATATATCTGTGAAGCAACAATTTTGCTCCGGGATAATCTTTCAGTGTAAATGTTCCGTCAGACTTAAACGTAGTAAGCAAATTACCTTTCATATCAAACACATAAAAGTTATTGTTGATTTTTCCCAGATATTTACCTTCGGAACTATAAATTTCTTTATCTTCGGACACACAACCTACTCCGTTGCCGTTTGATGCTACCACTTGTCCGTAAGGTGATACAGTGCCTAATTTTATACCGTTTGCCATATATCCCGTTTTATACTCTGCGACATATCCGATAACATCACCTTGTTCATTTAACACCGTGCCATCCGGATTAGTGCAACCGACATAACTTCTGTTATTGCTTACAACGCCTTGTTCGTTGGCATAACCTAAATAATTACATTTATTATCAAATACCCTACCCGTCTTAACCGGATGCCCGACATATTTTCCCATAGCATCGTATATTCCGCCGTCAAGACGTATTCTATATGGTAGAACCTGATTATCTTTTACTATTTTACCGGTTTTATCCAGTATACCAATGTTATTACATCCCCAACCTACTATAACTCCGCCGGACACTCCTTTTCCTATATATCTGGCCCCGCTTTTATCTTTTATCAATCCGTTGGGAAGTATTCTGCCGACAACTATACCTCTTTCAGATGTTACATCTCCGTTTTCGGCAATTATACCCATAACATCACCTGTAGGAGTAACGGGAACAAGCTCTGTTTTAACAACACTTCCTATTGAAGATTTATCATAAACCACAACCCTTCCGTTTTCATCAACTCTGCCGATAATATTTCCCTGCCCGTCAACAGCATTGCCGTTTCCGTCGACGTATCCGACTACATTTCCGTTTTCATCAACAATTACATTCACATAATCACCGGCTTTACCTATAACTCTTCCTGCTGCATCGACAATCGTTCCGTCTTCTTGCATTTTACCGATTACATTGCCCGCAAAATCGATTACGTTACCGTTTTCATCCACATACCCGATTACATTTCCGTTATTATCATAAGCAAGACGTCTGGAATCTCCTATTTTACCGTTTGTTGCAACAATACTACCGTCTTCTTTGGCATGTCCGATAACTTTGCCGTTAGAAGACACTACATCTTTTTCATGATTAACATATCCGATTACATTTCCGTTTTCATCAACTGCGACATCAGCACTTCCGCCCAATTTAGCATAGATTATTCCGTCAGCCCCAATCAGAGTGCCGTCTTCTTGTATTTGTCCCAGAAGTGTGCCATCCATATTGAATATACTTCCGTCTTCTTGCATTCTGCCTAAAAGTGTTCCGTCAGCATTTAAAACTGCTTTTTCTTCACTAACATTACCGATTTCTTTACCGCTTTTATCGACAACAGTTCCATCCGGTAAGGCCATCCCTATCAGCTTACCGTTTTCGTCAACGACCGTCCCGTCAGGCAAGGCCATTCCTACCAACTTACCGCTTTCATCATAAACTAAATTATTTTCACTAATGGTCCCCATTAGCTTACCGTCTGCGCCGACTAAATCTTTTTCACCAAAAACTTTTCCTTCTACATTTCCATTTGCATCAACAACGGAATTCTTTTCATATTTTTTACCGATTATGTTACCGTCTACATCGACAACAGTGCCGTCTTTATTTGCTTTATACAATAAATTACCGGTTTTATCAACCACTTCTCCGTCTTTAGTTTTTGCACCGATGAAATTGCCGTTTGCATCAAAAACAGCTTTATCCGTACTTTTTTTACCTACAATATTACCATTTTTATCTATAAGATTACCTTCAGCATCGGTCTGATACAATTTGTTGTGATTTAAGTCTACTATTGTTCCGTCAGGTAAGGCCATTCCTATTAACTTACCTTCATTGTCATAAACAGGTTTGCTTTCACCAACTTTACCTATTACATTACCGTTTGCATCGACAACAGTTCCGTCAGGCATAGCTTTTCCGATTACATTACCGTTTTCATCAACAACCGTTCCGTCAGGAAGAACTCGTCCTATAACATTACCGTTTTCATCATAAACTAATTTTTCTTCGCCGACAAAACCAAGCGAACTTCCATCTTCATTATAGAGGACGTTTCCATCGCCTAACACACCTAAAACATTGCCGTTTTCATCAACGTATGTTTCATTTTCGACAACGCTGCCTATTAACTGTCCGTCAAAAGTAAGCGCATTACCGGTTTCATCGATATAACCGATAACTTTACCGTCATCATCATAGACAAGTTTTTTCTCTTCACCTATGCGACCGATTTGTTTTTCGGATAGAGCAAAAGCTTCACCGTTTTCATCGACATAACCTACAATGTTTCCGTTTTCATCAACGATGGAATTGTCCGGCATCACTACACCTAAAACATTTCCTTCATCATCTGTTACCGTGCGTCCTGATTTGCTGACGAAACCGATTACATTGCCGTTCATATCGACAACTTCACCGTTTTCATTTAATCTGCCTAAAACATTGCCTTCAAAATCAACAACTGTTCCGTCATCTAAGACACGTCCTATAACGTTACCGTTTTCATCATACACAAAACCGGCGTCGACCGCTTTACCGATTACATTACCGTTTTCATCAACAACTGTTCCGTCAGGAAGAACTTTACCTATAACATTTCCTTCAAAATCAATAGCTTTTCCATCGGGTGTAACATAACCGATAATATTTCCGCTTTCATCGAAAATAAGTTTTTTGTTACCGGCAACACCTATAATATTTCCGTCTTTATCGACAACCAACCCGTCAGCATTCACGCGTCCGATAATATTACCGTCTTCATCACGCACATAACCTTCATCATCGATATATCCCAAAACTTTACCGTCAGGACCATAAGCAACTCTCAGCTTTGAAGTATCTGCCTGAACTTTACCGACGACATTACCGTTTTCATCTATTACGTTGCCGTTTGCATCTATTGTGCCTATGACGTTACCGTTTTCATCAACCGCTTTACCATCTGCCGTAACTCTGCCTATGATGGCACCTTCGCTATTTTTAATAACTTTTTCACCTGCAGATGAAGCCCCTGCTCCTGAAGAAGTTTCGCAATAGTTACAGTCTTCTTTTACTACGGCTCTTCCTTCTACCGGAACTTTTTGAGCTTTTGCATTGGCAGCACTGACATTTGTTTCGTGCCAAGATACAATGTAATTGTTTTGAACATTACCTGAAACAACCGGCGCCCATTTCATTGTTACGTTACAGGTTTGATTACCTCTTAACTCGGCTCCTGTACACTCATCAACAAAAGTAAAACCGTCAAAAGGAGGTTCAGCCAGCTTAACCGACACAATTCGTATAGACGCTTTGCCGTTTGTTCCTATTGTCAAAACATTTATAGCTTCAGTTCCTAAAACAACTTGCCCCATATTTATCGGATCGGGAGTAGTTGTTATAGGGATTTCTTGTTCAACAACATCGTCAAATTCTATTCCGTTCATCAGAGGAGATGTATCCTCCTCTATTCCCAAAACATCATCATCTTCGGTAAACACAACTTCTTGCTGTTCTATCATGCCCGAACCGCTTGAAAACAATAAAATAAGTCCGAACAAAAACACTACAAACGAGGTTATACCGACAATTAAGATGATACGGTTTGTCTTACGAACATAACGTTCCGATGATGTTAAAACTTCTTTGCTCATTGCACTCTTACCACGCTACAGAATACCCCATTACGTCCCAAATGACCGCAAATTTCATCGCCGACATCTATTGATTGAACAGGACCTATTCTTAAATGGAACAACTCTTTGCCTTGTCCGTCGGCAGGTGCATCAACGGAATAAAACGGTTTATACTCACCTAAGATAGAATTATATCTGGTAGATAATTCATACCATAAATCTTCTAAGTTACTGACATTGGCATCTGTTCCCAATTCAACGGAAATACTTGCAGAATCTTCATTTTCGAAACCTTTACCGAAACGATATCCGTTTAAAGCTCCGTTATTTGCAAATCCTTGCATTAAAGCACTTTGTTTTGTATTGCCGCCCATTCCGGATACAAAAGAGCCTGAAGCGTTACTATTATTTCCGCCCTTTGCATATTCCGGAATCAGCAATTCGCCGTTAGGTCCTAATTTTACCGTATATTCACCGACTAAACTTTCCGAACCGCCACGAGATGATGCTAAATAACCATTTTGTGCATTATTCTGTGCGTTGGAAACATTTTCTGCTCCGGTGCCTAATGTTATTGAGCTGGAAATAGGGGCTACATTTACCGGAGCCGGTTCTTCTTTTTTGTTAATATCTATAAACTCAAAACCTTGAACAGAACTTTCTCCGCTTGGAGTTTTTCCGCCCGGAAATGCGAAAGGCACATCCCAGTCATTTGTTTCTGCCATAGGAGCAAACTCTGTTCCTTGGTCATCGGAACGGCGCAATTTCAAACAAACAATTCTTTTACCGTTACGAAGAACCATATCACCGACACCTTCTACGATAATCAAACGATTATCCGGACCTGCCGTGCGGAAACCGACCGGAGTTTCAGCTCTTTCAACAATCAAAGTAACTATAGGTCTTTGCACCATACTTAAAGCTCTGTCACCGAAATCGATGTATGTAAAGATGTCATCACGCCACACTCTCTCCGGCGCTATAACAACATCATCGGGGTTTGGAACATATACTTCAACATCAAAACGCAACTTTGTCGGATCAAGAGGAATGCTCTTAATCCAATCTTCTTTTTGATTTCTTTTTGTGAAAGTAGCGTCTACATTGTTTTTACTGCTTTTAACGGCTCCTCCGGATGTTCCCGTTCTGGAAGAACCGCCGGCCACTCCCGACATAGAGCCGTCTCCATTAACATCATCGACAACTTCGATATCTATCACTGAGTTTGTTAAACGCTCCGTATTAAAACTTTCACTCTTGGTGTAAAAAACATACTTATTACCGGAACGACCGAAAACTATTATGTTTGTATCAAGACCGACTTTACCGCCCTGAGGATATAACAAAAGTGTATTCGGCCCCGAAATTTCAGCAGTAAAGTTTTTACTGTCACCGATATAAACATCTTCTAAAAGTTCCCATTCAGGAAAGTTTATCAAAGTAAGCATTCCTTCTCTTAAACGAACAGGCAACACCAAATCAGGCGACCAATAATATTTTGAATAAGCAGGCTTAGTCTGTCCTTCACCCAAATTTTGCAAAGGATCTAACCACGCACTTTGAGTCATACCTATTGACCCAAATCCTAAATAATCTAAATTTTGAGGCGCATATACACCCTGCTGATTATTAGCCACACTGTCAAGGCTATCAATAGTAGCCTGAGCATTCGCACCGGTGGCGGTTAAAACCAACGCCATAACAGAGAATATTTTAGTCGCTATATTTTTCATTTTACATTACACCTTTTATTCTGGTTTATTACGAGAAACATTATATCTGCCAACGGTAAAACCTATCGGATTATTAAGTCTTTCGCCATATTTAACATTTTTCTTGCGGTAACCTACTCGTAATGACACCGTCCAATATTCCACTTTAGGCGCAGGAGATGACGGATACATATCTCTTGTTTCGTATTCAACTTGCCATATACCATTACCGAGATCGTTAACTGTCATAATTCTGACAGAACGTACCAAACCTTTCTTTTTAATAGTATCCAAAGCCTTTTTTGCCGTTTTTTCAATAAATGTCTGATACACTGCAGATGTTGACATCTCTTGTATCGGACCACCCGGAAGCCAACGAGATTCCATTTCTTTGACATTACTTGAAAAAGCACTACGCAGAAGCACATATTCACGAACAAACGTTTCCGTTATTTCTTTTCTGCTTTCCATATTTGAAAGAGGCTGAATATTGTATACCTGTTCTTGCTTATTTTCAAAAGTCAATATAAACGACTCAAGACGATATAAAGGTAAAAGCTGTCCTATTGCCAACATAAGAACAATATTACAACATAAGCTCACGGCAACAACTACGGCAAACGCACGTGCTGTCCACAAATATCTGCGTTCACCCGCATTGACGATAACATCATCATTATCTCTTCTGCCTGCAGGTGCATTTGCCCTTCTGATATTTTGACGGGGGGCACCTTGGCGACCTGCTATCAACCTTTGCTGTGTATTATTGCCTAAGCGTTCAACCATATTGCACCTATATTGTTGCTACAAACCAATCAGGAAGTGTGTGCGGAAGTTCAACTTCAATACATGCACACGGCGATAATTTAAGTTCGTTTACATCTTTACCAATACCCACAGGTTCCGGTTCATAATATGTACCGAACATACCACACGCAGATAAAAGTATAAGTGCAATCAATAAAATTATTTTTTTATACATTGCAATGTTCCTTATAATAAATATGTCTAGACACTATCACATTAAACCCTTTATTTTAAAAAGTCTAACATGAACCTCACGAATCCCCAACTTATTAACAAATTAGAATTCGTTTTAGCATATCATAAACTAAAAAGATTTAAAATAAATTAAAGAATTTCAACTTCTGTTTGAGAATATTTAGTAACCGTAAATCCCAACGGATTCATCAAACGTCTGGATAAAAAATACCTTTCAGGTATAAACGATGCTATCATAGACACAGTCCAATACCTTGTTACAAGCACCATTTCGCCTGTTGTTTCATTACGATTCGAAGGTGATAAGTCATAAGTCTTAAAGTCAACTTTCCATAACGGAGATTTTTCTCCTCCGACCTTTCCGACAGATATAATATCTACTTCACGTGAAATTTTATCTTTATACAGTTGTTGCAATTTTTGCTCACCGTCCTTAAAAAACTCATTAAAGACAGGTATCGAAGATAAATATGAAACCATACCGCCGGCATACCATCTGGTTTGCATCTCTTTTGTATCGTATATAACCGTATTGCGCAAAATAACATATTGCCGTATAAAAAGCTCCATCATTTGTCTTGAAGACGGCATATCCGTTGATATGGCTTCATATCTTATCATTTCGTCTGAGTTATCTTGCTTGATTATCAAAAACGGCTCTACATGAACTTCAGGCGCAAGCTTAAACAACACTAAAGAAGCACTGGTAAAAAACATCAAAGATAACATAGCCAAAAAAGCCATAAATCTTGATAACCAGCAATAGTAGTGTTCTCTGGCCGATGTTTTGCGAACATAGGTATCGGTTATATAATTTAACTCCACCCTTCTGTTTTGTTCATCGGTTATTGACAACGGTCTGTTAGTTGCGCCTAATTGATTATTCATATTGAGTAAAGCTCCTTAATATACCGCACAATAAGGTTCTACAAACTCATTAAGATTTTTCTTATGAGATTCTTCAGCTTCTTTATCGTATTCAGATTGAGCCGCTCTATCTGTTTTTTCTCTTTTTATTCTTTCCTCTAATTCTTTATCAGGCTTCATATTATCGGTAAGTTTAACAAGTTCATCGCTATCTTGTTTTAAGATTTTGCAAACATTGTCGAGAACCGCAATTTTTTCTTCAATCATGTCATTTTTAGGACTACTCTTGATGGAATTAACGGTAGGACAAGCCTCATTAAAAAGTTTTGTTTTTCCATTATCGATAGCAACTAAAATCTCTTTATATGTTTTTTCATCAGATAAATCAAAATTTTCTGGCGGAACATAATCAAACTTAGCAAACTCGCCTTTCAATGTTTCTCGAGCTTCCTGAACCTTAACATCTAATTCATTCAAAGTTTTTTGATATTCCATTTCAAGCTCTACAAAACCTAAGAAGTTACCTATCTGATTTTTATTAAATACACTGTTATCTGCTCTATGTTTTTCATATACATCGTATTTATCTTCTTTATCCGTTGTTTCTTTAAGCTTGTCTAAATATTTCAATGTTTCAACATAAGAGCTATCAAATACCATACCGGTATCTCCGTTATTGGCGAACATCTTCAGCTCGCTGATTTTAGGAGCCGAAGAGCCCAAACTATCGGTTTTAACAATAAAATCATCACTTTCGTCTTTTAATTTAATTTTTATGCGATACGTTCCCAATAGTTGGTTGACGTCAATCTTTTCAATGTGATGACAAATCGCTGCGCCCTCCTCCTTCGGTGTAAGACTAATACCGCCTATCATATCAACCAAATATCCCGATACGCAAGGATACAAACCGCCTCTTGCTCTATAATCTGCAGCCGGAGGAATGTTTTCTTTGTCTTCTAACAATGAAGCCACGCTTACATGTCTGTCAACAAATCCTCTGTCTCCCAGTATGGTTTCCCATATTGCAGGCATTTCATAGCCATAATCCAAAAGACTTTCGTAAGGCATTGCACCGGTTTGTTTGTTTATAGCCAATGTTTCATAGTCAATACCGTCGAAGTGAACAATTTCTCTGACCGGCGGTGTATAGCTTCTGTTTAACTTATTAGGCGCTGCAAAATCTTTTTCTTGCGGAGCCAAGCCTACAAAATAGTCTGTGCTGGCAGCATAACAACTGTTACTCGGACAAATTTTTTCAAACAATGCTTCTGCCACTGCTTTTTTTGCAGCAGTCTCAATAGTTGATATTGTGAGATAACCTGAAAGCATTCCTGCAGACAAATTAAGTTTAGGACTTTTAATATCATCCATAACAGAAGTATGTATTGACAATATTTGATTGTGTTTATCCGGATTATATTTATCATCACCCAATGCCGTAATATCGGTATAGCCTCGGTTAATTGCAGAAATTGCATTCTGTTTAACTTGCAAAGCAGCAGAATCCGCTATTGATATTACCGTGCTGAAAATACGTCCTTTAGTAGTCGCAACAGATGATACATTATCAGATAATGTCTTTACCACTTTTCCTTCAATTTGTTCAAAAGAAGATTGCAACTGTTGTTCTTTTTGTTGTTGCAAGCTTGCTATAAGTGCAGCATATTTGTTTTTTGTATCTTCCAGTTCCTTTTTTGCTTGTTCCAGCTGAGCTTCCCATACATCAATACCGTTTCGAGCAGAATCTATTTCAGCTTTCAACCCTTTAAGTTCTGAAGCTGCAGTCTTTGCTTTATCTTCAGCTTCTTTTTTATTTTTTCTTGCCGAATCTGCAAAACCATCCATTTGTTCTCCATCTTTCGTTTCTACCCACTTTTGGCGGTCAGTCGAAATACCTAGCATTGTATCTTCAGCATCTATTGAACCTTTGTGTTGAATATATTCTTCAACTTTGTCGTTATATGCTTTTTTTGCATTGTTTAAATTAACATTAAACTTATCAAGTTGCTCGTATGCTGTTTTTATTTTATTTTGAGCAGCCTGCTCGGCGGCTAAAAAGTTAGCTCTTTGAGTATTTATATTGCTCTCAAGTTGAGCTTGTAAAGCATAAATCGGATCAGTTTCTTCAGATACTGATATAGCGTTTTTGAGGTTATTGATACCGGAAGTAATATAACTTTTAAGTTCATTTACTTCTACACCGTGAACATATTTATTTGTATCCTGAACACACTCATCTTCTTCGTCGTCTTCATCGCATTCGGGCGGAGGAGGCTGAATACCGAAAATAGAAGAATTGATTTTTTCCGCTATTGCTATTGATATCTCACGCAAATCCATATTATTTACGAATACCCCCATATTTTTATATTTCAAATCTAAATATTGATCATAAAAATATTTTTCATCTTCCCATAAATCATATTTGCGTTTGAAACTGCCATACTCATCAGATGAGCCCCTACTCATGCCCTCACCTACTTTTTTAGCAACCTCAGAGCCGATTTGCCAACCTAAAACATCTCTTTCTCGGTCAAGTTGCTCAAATTCAAGCTCTTTTGAAGGTTTAACCATTGACCTGTCGTTTGCCGTATTATTATCCACAATATCTGCTTCTTGTTTTTCCATTTCTTCCATATCTTTTTGTGAAGAGGATACTTCAACGTCATCTGTTAAATCTGCAGCATTTTTTACATCAATAGAATTATTTAATTGGATTACAAAATCATCTGCCGCAAACGTACGACCGCTGTTTTCCGAATCTGCCGTGGCATCGCCGCTTTCTGAATCATCTGCAACCTCTAGTGCCAAAAGTGCCTTTGCTTCTTTATATGAACCGATTGCATACCCCGACAAACCGGAGCGATTTTCATAGCTGTTAAGACCTGCTTTAGTGCAAATTTTTGTTTTATCGTCCTCACACAACATATACCCTGAAACAATATGGTCTAAATTTTCATCGGTTACCGCCATATTTCTGTCGCAATATACTGAATATTCATTTTCGTTTATTATATACTTGCAACCCTTACCTATCCAAGCAACTTCAGGGTTATTATAATAACGTCCCAAATGCGACATAACACATTTTTCGGACGCATATAATTGGGCAATAGACTTTTGGTGCAATTCTTTCATACGGTGATATTCAACAAAAGTTCCCTTAAAATTATCTAACTGCTGTTTCAGGTTATGAGCCTCTAACGCTTTATTAAGCTTTAGTGTAAGATCTGATACCAACAAACCTTCATCAAAGTTATCTTCTGCACCCTCAAAAGGCGATTTGGCAACTCTGGGTTTGGTTTCTATTAACTCCCAGTTCTTATTTTTACTGTCTATTTTATCCTTTAATTTACCTTTTATATTTTGTTTGAAAAATTCTCCTATTTGAGCATACGATGAAGTCCGGCTCAATTCAAAATATGAGTTAGATGAAGTTTTATCTCCGGCATCTTCTGTCTCTTCTTCTGTTTCTTCTTCAGGTAAAATTCCTCCGCGAATAGCTTGAGCTGCTTCATATTGAGCTTCTAAAGCACTTAATTCTTCAGTTATTCGCAAAATAGAATCATAAGTAGATGAAACGGCGTAGTAGTTAGTCCAACTTCCTAATTCGTCATTAGCTTCGGCAGCTTCACCGCCTATTTCCGCTTCTCCTGATGTTTCGCCTAAAACATACTTTTTACTCATACTGCTTATATCTTCTTCAATAGCGTCCATTCTGTTTTCTAAATCTCGAGTGGCGATATAAAGTTCTATCATGGCATCGTTGCTGAATTCGACAGCTTTATCTCTATATTTTTTCTTTACGCCCTCTTTATCGTTAGGATATTTCTCAATAATTTCCTGCGGATATTTTCCGAATAAAACTTCAAAACCTTCAACTATTGAATCTTCTGAAGATATATCCACAATTTTTGACTCTTCAATTTTTCGGGAGCTGGCAACAGCTGAAGCGCCTTTTTCTTTTTTATGCAAAGCACCGACAAATTTATTGATACCTGATTTGACTTTTTCAATGGCTCCTTCAACTTTATCTTTTACATTATCAACAACATCGGTAATTTTCTCTTTTACATTTTCTTTGAAATTATCAACCCGTTCTTTCAGATTCATAATCTTTGCTCTAGCGTTATTTACTACATTTTGAGCTTTTTCCATGGGGGCAGATATAGCAGAATCTCCTATCCCTTTAGTTGCACCTGCTGCGTCACCTGCAACATCAAGTGTCGGAGTTATCGGTGTAGGAGGAAACATAAAAGCTTTTGTATTGCTTGCAATAACAAAACTTATCAAAGCTGCTATAAAACAAATTTTAAGTATAGAACACTTTTTCATAATACACCTCACTATTTTGCTCTGACACCGTCAAGAAAACTTTTCTTCTTTTCATCCGAATTCATGTCTTCTTCCGTAAATACATAATTATCCAAATTTAATGACGCAGGGTCCTTATCGTAGTTTTTCAGGCGATAATCCTGATTTAACATATTTAATGCAGTTCTTAATTTCATATCAATAATCAAAAGTTTGTTATATTCGTGCAAAACCTCTGTTTCTTGTATGGTTTGTTGTGTTTGCATCCCCAGTGCCGCTACTTGTTGGTCTGCAGCTTCCATATTGTCTTGTATACGATGCAACTCTTCATCCATTTTATCAAACTTATTCCTGAATTTAACACCGGCTACAAATGCCTCAGCCATAGAATTTATCAGCTCTTGGGACCTGTGTTTTCTTTTTTTATCGACATTTTCCGAAATTTCAGCTTCTTCAGGCATTAAAAAGTTTGCCTGAATAACTGCATTATACTCTTGAGTTTTGGTTTCATCATCTTTTTTGAGCATACCTTGTATTGATGAAGCCGAAAATAGTTTAGTAGCAAGCGTTCCGGCAGCCAATAAAGCATAACTTTTGAGCTTTTGTTTAACCTGTTCTTTTTGCTCGGCCAGTTTTTGATACTTTTCATCGTTATTTAAAATCTGACTGTCTTGGCTTTGCAAATCGGCTATTGACTCCTCATATTCTTGAACAACCCCTTGTGTCTGATTTATTTCTGCTTGTATCGTCGCTTTGGTTTGTTCATCTTCTGCATCGTTTAGCATCTGATTTAAAATTTTCAGATTTTCTTCTGCAGTTAATTTTTTTCCGGCATATTCTGTCGCTAAAGCTTCTTTTCTGGCTTCTATTTCAAATTCTAAATTTTCGTCTTCACGCTCTAGCTGTTTTTCTGTTCCTGCCAGTTTTTCTTGAGCTTCGGCTTCTTCATCTTCGTATGTTTTATCATCTTCCCCTTCATATCCGGGCTTTGTTGCTTCTAATTTAGCACGCACATCATCTACAAGCAATTTAGTTTTTTCCAAATAAGCTTTAACCTGTGTTCCTCTTTGTATAATCTCTTTTGTTGCAGCGGCCGTATCCGTTACGACACCGGCGGCATCGCCAACCGTTGTGCCAAAAACAGTAAACCTTTCAACAATAGCCAATCCGTCTATTTTAAGACCGGAATTTGCGCCGAACGGAAAAAATGCCAACAAAAAAACAAACAAACCGATAAATTTTCTCATTATTCATCTCCTTCGCCATCTTTATTGACATAGTTCTGAATCTCAACCATATATTTTTGTGATAAAATGTAGGCCTGAGTTTCTAAAATAGTGTTCAAACGCTTAGCTGAAGCAAGGTTTAAATCTTTTGCCGCTTCCTGAACTCTTTCAACCGTGCTTAAATCAGGTTCTTCGGTTTCTTCTTCTAAAAGCTCTTTCCTTTTAAGAAGCGAGCGAGCAAACAATACTCCCGAATTTTTAAGTTTTGCCTTATTTATTTGCTTATTCATTTCTTTTTGAGTTGCAATATTGTCAAGTCCTCCGGCTTGTCTGTTATGGCTTTCTTTGACCTTATTCATTCGTTCGACTTCAATTTCGGGGTTATTAGGATTATCAGCCTCTGTATTTTGTAAAAATGACATTGTAAATGTTTTTAATACACCGGCAGGATCATTTTGTATATCTTCTATTTTTTCTTTTAGTGATTTTGCGCCGGATTCAATTTTTTCAACTCCATCCTTTGCTTTACCGTATATATCACGTCCGGTAAGAGCCAAACTTTTCACCTTTTCGGCTGCTGCCGCTATATCTTGTATCTGTTTTCCCCATTGTCCGGGTAACGATACTGCATACTGAACAACTGTGTTAATAGGTTCAATATCTGCCTTGGCCGGATATGAAAACAACATCAGGCTAAGAAACAGAACCGTATATTTTGTTATATTTCGTTCCATAGCCGTATTCCTTATTCTTCAACAAAATCTTCCGGTTTAATTTCCGGTATGGCCGCAACAGAATCTTGTAAAACTTTTCCTGCCATTATATACATCATTCTGAGCAAAATTTCCTGATTTAAGCGCCCTATTTCACCCGTAAAAGAAACATCTGAGCGTTCATTTATCAAATCTTCGCCCAATGTTTCCATCTTTTTGGCGGATTCAGTATCAAAAGATGCAGAATATTCTTTTTGCTGTAAAGCCGAAGCCAATTCTCCGGCAACCTGTTCTTGAATTGCTTTTTTATATTCTTCACGACAAGCCAATCCTGCTCCGGCATCTTCTTTATTATTCATACAGTCAACCCATGTTTTGATACAATCTTTTACTTTTTCTACATCTTCAGCTTGATCCCAATTCAATTTACATTTCGTTGCTATGACATCTGAATACAAAAATCTTCCTTCATCATTGGTTCCGGTATAAACTGTTAGACCTGAGCTTGCATAAGAAGAATGAATATTGATATAGTCTTCTGCCGATGAACTTCTGCCAAAAGGTGTTCTTACTGTCGGAATCTTAAATGATTTTCCGCCATTCATAAAGCTTGCCGGCTGACCGGAAACTGTTGGCTTTTTAATGGTGTTTATATCTACTTTTGGCGATTTTATTGTTGCTAAGTCACCACCGGAACTTGAGCTGCTGGAATACATCGAATCACCACCTGATGAACCACCTGAACTTGAGCTGCTAGCTGTATCAATCATACCACCGGAGCTTGAGCTGCTTGCTGTATCAATCATACCACCTGAACTTGAGCTGCTAGCTGTGTCAATCATACCACCTGAACTTGAGCTGCTTGAATACATCGAATCACCACCTGATGAACCTCCGGAATTTTCCTTATTCGGAAGACCATTTTCATCGCCCCATAAGTCATCGCCGGAAGCTTCAGAATTTTCATCTCCCCATAAGTCATCAGCATCTTCTGAAGAACCTTCTTCCGCATTCTCTTTATTTTCGCCATTATTCATACCATCTTGTGATGAATTATCGCCTTGAGAACCTGCATTTCCTTCGTTGTCATTTTTGCCTTGAGAACCGCCTTGAGAACTATTATCGCCACCGGCTCCGTTTTCATCTCCCCAAGCGCCTTCGTTCCAATTTTCTTCGTTTTCCGGTTGACCGGCACCGTTGTCCTGATTAGGATTTTGTCCTTCCGTATTGTCAGAACCGTCTTCATCCTCCCAACCATCGTCGGAACCGCCTCTTTCTTTTTCTAACTTTTCACGTAACTTTTTCAAGCGTTCACTATTTTTCAATTTACGGGCTGCTTGTAGAGCCTCGCGCATTTCTTTATCATGTTCAGTCCTGAACTTTTTTATCGAACTTACGGCATCGCCCAAACTTTGTAACAATTTACTTTGAGAAATTGTTGATTGAACAGTAGAAACCAACGATTGCGCATCGGTTATAATACCCTTAATCGTTGCGCCCACTTCTGCAATATCAAATGTAGGAAAACCAAAAGCATAACACGGAGGCGTTGAAAAAGTTATTCCGATACATACCAAAATAACATATTTTAGATTCTTAAATTTATTCATGGCGACCTCCTCATAATTAGTCTTACATATCAATATTTTATCATAGTATTTGCCTATCTCAAAGCAAAAAATATTAAATTACGAAATATTTAAATATTTTGTAACAAAGTTATCTTCCCCGTATTCCTTAATCAATTCTTCAACCAAAAGCACATTTTTTCTACCCGAGTTGTATAATTTCAGATATGGTCCCAAAGAACCTAAATTAACATCCAAAATTACAGATTCTCCCGTCGCCGGACGTGAAAGCAAAATTGCATACGGAAAATCACGATACGAACGACCGAACACAAAATCTAACTCTGTTTGTGTTAAGTTCCAAGTTGCATAATCTTCAGGCATCGCTTGAGGGTTTCTGAAGAATATAACCGTTTGACACTGACCACGTATAACCTCGCCCACACCTAACTTATCAATAATGTTAGGTTGTTGGAACGCACATAAATATGCCTGACGTTTTTTACGTCCTTCTTGCAAACCGATGATAAAATAATCTTTAAACATCGGGTGCTTTAACATAGGCGCGGTCTCGTCTATCATGATAAGTGAGGGAACACCTGTTTCACCGGTTTCAGATTGTATACGGTGCATAATATAGCTGATTACCGCAGGAGCCAATGTTTCGTCTTCAAAAATATGCGTAAAGTCAAAAGCCATAAAACGTTTTGATTTCAAATCCAAACTATCGGTATCAGCATTAAAGATATTACCGTATTGGTCAGGGTTTACCCAACGATATAATTCTCGGCGCATAACCCCTGTCGGCGAAAAACAACTCTTATACAAGTTTTTCATAATTCGTTCTTCAGGGCGCAAATAGTCAAAAGATGTGGTAACGGCACGAGCAATTTCTTTTTCGGATAACGCATCATCAGCCATTGTAATAGATTTCATCCAACGACGTAAAAATGCTCTGTTATTAGCTGTATTGCTGGCATCAAACGGATTTAACGAAACATTCTTTTCATCGCCGTCAAAACCTACATAAGCACCCCCAACCGCACGTGTAAAGATTTCGGCACCTCTGTGACGGTCAAAGAAGAACACTTTCAAATCGCCATGTCGCATCGCCTGACCGGCTAAAAATGTAAGCAAGGTCGTTTTACCCTGTCCGGTAGGACCGATAATACAGCAGTGCGCAACGGCAGATTCTTCAGGAGATACGTGGAACTGAAACTTATACGCAGAGCCCGACATCGTCCTAAATATCGTAATAGCACCCGGCCCCCAGTCACTCTTTCCGAAACCTTCAGACGGTTTATCAAAGCAAACCGCCATAGCTACAACCCTTGACAAATAACGATACGTTCTCGGATATGTATCGTATGTAGGGAATTGGCTAAAGAATGTTGCTTGAGCAACCCAGCCTTCACGAACAGGTGTAACACCGAACGAACGGCAAATTCTTTGAACTTCACTTTCGCCAAACTCAAGCTCTTCTTTGCTTCTTCCTCTTAAAATAACAGAAAAAGCATATTCGGTAAGCGCTTGATAGTCGGCATCACTATCTTCAATGGTTGCCAAAGCTTGCGAATATTGCCCTAAAATTTCCGGAGAAAAACTGGTTAACGCAGCCATACGTTGTTGTTGAATCAACATCATGCGAGCTTGCGGCTTAAATATAGGTCGTATGTTATGCATCATAACAAGCTCACAGTCAATAGATAAAAGCGAAACCACCATACTTTCATCCATATAATCGCCGGTTGTTCTGATACCAATGGCAATTTCATAAAGTTCCTTTTCACCGGAGAAAAACTTAATAATACCTTGCTCTCTGGTAAAATGAATATGGTCTGCCGTCAGCATTTCTTTTAATTCGGCATCTTTTGCATTCCTTATCTTAGGCTCAGGCCTTGATATCGGAGAACATAAACGGCTGAATACATACAACGGGCTATCAACCGCTTTGCTGTCAGGCGATTCATACAACTGAGAAACGCCATACTCATTCAGCGTCGAAATTAAAGACTGACAAGCATAGTTCAAATCTTTTAAAGCATCTTTTCGGTCCGGAACAGAAAGAATAACATAGTGTGTATTGCTAAATATTCTGGACATGCCCGATGCCCAAACATTTGACACTGTTTCCAACAGCTCGTTGTTAAAATTGCCTTTTACATTTTCAAGTTCACTAAGCTCTCTTAAAGTTAAAACCCTGCTGACTACCTGCAAATCAGACATATTGTCAATCCAAGCTTTGCGGGCCTCCATCATCGAATATACTTTTTCAGGAGTTACTGCCCCCAAATCCATACCCGTAATTCTGAAAACACGAACAAACGCCCCGTTCGTGCATCGGATTGTCATTCCGTCTTCCATAAGCGAAGCAAATGGTAAAAAGTCTGAAACTCGAGACTCTCTCGGTTGCGGCAAAACCTTATTGCCGAATTT
>JBGVOY010000140.1:0-8585 GCA_045126755.1 Alphaproteobacteria bacterium
TTATCATAACCAATTTGTCGTCGTTCTTTCGTTTTGCTGAATCAGATTGCAAAATAATGGTGTTTTCAATTATAAAATCTTCATTTTTGGTTAAATTTATCCGGTTTCCTTCGTTCCACCATAATAACACAAAAGAAGCGATAAATAAAATAAGGCCTAATATGGCACCGATAAAAGAATTTTTTATATTCTGCCAATATGAAATGCGATTTGTTTCTATAAATTGATTATTCATAATATTTCCTTTCATTAAAATATAAATCATTATATTTTTTTTATTTTTAACGTCAAATAAAAAATATTACACTTTATGGTTTTGTGTAATGCTCTTGACTTAATAATTGAAGGAAATAAATGCATTTATAAAAAAAAGTATTGCTTTTTTGTTTTTTTTGTCATACAGTATATAGCAATAATATATTGTTATATCCTTAAAATTTTTATCCTAATTATGAAGAAAGAAGAATTTAGAGAACTACTCACGTCTTGGGTTGAAGATTTGAGTATCATTTCGCAGACCGATGAGCTGTATATGTATGAAAATCATGAAGAAATCTACCGGCAGATACGGACAATGTGGGCAGAACATCGTGATATATTCCCAAACAAAGGAATATACAAACAAATCCGTCGTATGTTTATAAAAAAACTGGCACGACATTACAACGTATCTCCGCATTTGTGGCGTTCTTTGTCGGCAGAAATGTGTAAAGAAATTTTACACAAAGCAGATCAGGAATGGATATCATTTACTAAAGAACTACAGCCAAGTTTTCGTTGGTATCTGATATTAAAATCCGCACAAGCAGGTTATGCGAAAAGAAAACCAATGTATCTTTGTTATGTCGATGAAAACTTAAAAATTGTCCATAATAAAGACAAAGCGGTAGGTTTGGCACATATATACATATTTTCGGAGTATGATGCTACTCGGGTTGAAATTTTGTTTTTAAGGCCTTTGACCGTTGGCGATGTAAGCAGAAGTAAGGCAAAAGCAATTATTGAAAAGTGGGGCAAATCTCGTTATACAAAATATAACATTTATTTGCCTAGCTATGCCACTTGCTGTGTTGCTAACCGCTTTTTAAGCGATTTTAATTCAAATTCGGAACCGGTAGTGCATAGTTGCCACGTAGACAGAATTAAAACGTCATATAGCGGAGCATCGTTGCCATGTCTGTTAGATAGTTTGGCGGAGGTTAAGCCGGCAAAACGACTGAATAAAAGCAGATATGCTCCTACCGAAGAAGTCGAGTATATTGTGCAATATGCACAAAAAGTGTATGCTTCAGCTTATATGACAGTGGAAAGGTTTGTTGAACTCAATCCTAGTGTGTATTACAAATTATGTCATAATTTGTAAAATGCTAATGCTGAATTAAAAAGAACCCCGCACGCTTTTGCGTGCGGGTTTCTTTTTATAGAGATTATTTTCTGATGGCAAGTTTTATACCTTTGTCAAGTTCTGATTTATCGACATCAGTTAAATAAATGGCAATATATTCACCTTGTTTGGCTTTGGTAACCGGTTTTAGATATTTTTCCATTTTATTGCATATAGGAAAAATTCCGTTTTTTCCAAGTAATTCAAGCTGTTCTCCTTGCCTGACACTACCTTGTTCAATATATCCGGTAACCAGAATACCTTTGTTTAAGATATGAAATACACAATCAATCGTAAACAAAAATTTAAAACCATTCATACAGTTTTAAAATTCTTCCCATTTGATTTTCTTAGGAAACTGCTTGAACCAGTGTTCTTCGGTTATTTCAGGCATTTTCAGTTCCAATGTTTGATAAACCATCTTTACCTTGTCAACCCTGTTTACCGGAACGATTCCACAAGCATTTTTAATGCCGGACTTTGTTAGCAATGCAACTCGTTTTGATGTATCTGCATGGCTAGTATACCTGAGTTCATGTCGCATAGTGATATCCAGACCTTCTAATCGCATATACTCCATGACATCATATATATACATAGGCAGATAATCTTTTACTTGGTGGCCGGATTTTGGAATTTTTACGCAAAGTCCCATTCGTCCTTTATCGATTTCATATAAAGGATAAGTCCAGTATTCATTATCATCACCATCATCGATCATAGGTTCTTTAGGCAGATTGTTCGCACAAACCGTATATTCTCCCTTTGAAAGTCGGTCAATTTCAGCCCCAAACAGCAAATCATGACTTTCGCGTTTCTCAAGTGAATAGAGTTCAAACTCCCAATATTTATTGTAAGCAAACTTATGACGAGGATATACTATAGTATCTATAAACTTAAGAATACGGTAATCTGTGAAGAACGTCATTTTAGGTCTTCCGCTGACTACATGGTCATCGTTTGGATGAACTAGCAACACGTTGTTTATACAGGTTGCTATGATAAATTCTTTTACGTAATCTATCATCATCCTAATACTTTCGTTGTATTTGTCCTTAGAAAAATACGGCGTCCATGGGTTGTCAGGAAGAAGTGATTTCACATTTTCATAAGAAAAGTCCATCACCCAAACAGGACCTCCGGTTTTATGGCTTCCCCAAGTGCTGCTGTTGACAACAGTAAGGATAATTTCTTCCCATTCTTTGTTGCGCAATGCTGCAAAACGGTGCTCGACCGGTTCGTTAAGCCAAGAGATGAACTCTTGTTCGGTGTCAAAGCAAGCTCTGGCTTCTTCAACACTGTCGATAATAATTTTCCTAATTTCTTCTTCTGTTTTTTTCATAACATGATAATATTTAAGGTTACACAAAAATTGATAAAGTGCGCAAAATATAATTTAAAAATCATAATTTGTCAATTAGTTTAATAATATTTATTGATATTTGTTTTTTTCCTGATATTCTTTTAATAATGGGAGGAACAAATGAAAAAACTAATTAAACCTGTGGCATTAAAAAAGGGAGATAGTGTTGCTACGATATCTTTATCATGGGGTGGTGCCAGTATTTTTAAAAAAAGATATGAGCAAGGTAAACAGCAATTTGAAAATGCTTTTGGTGTTAAAATTGTGGAAACTTCCCATGCGTTATCTTCAGCAGATGATTTATATAATCACCCCCAATGGCGCTTGAATGATTTGATGGAAGCTCTTGAAGACAAAAGTATTAAGGGCATATTGTGTAATATAGGCGGTGATGATACCATCAGGCTTTTACCTTATATGACAGATAAACATTTTCAAACGATTTATGATAATCCGAAAATTTTTTTAGGAATGAGCGATACTACAATAAATCATTTGATGTTTTTCAAAGCCGGAGTAGGGTCTTTTTACAGTCCTTGCACATTGTTCGGATATGCTGAAAATGGCGGTATTGACAATTTTATGATTGAAAATACAAAGAAAACTATTTTTGATTCCAGCCCTATTGGTTTATTACCTGAAAGTAAAAACCATATTTTGGAAAGGGTAGATTGGGGGAATGATAATATTGTCAGAACAAGAACTTTGAGCTCTCCTTGGAGATATATTCAAGGTTCAAAAACGGTTAGGGGACGTTTAATCGGCGGTTGTTTTGATTCTTTGATGCTGTGTGTTAACGGAACAAGTTTGTTTCCGCCACTTGAAGAATTTGAAGATGCAGTTTTGTTTTTAGAAAATTCGGAAGATAAACCATCACCCGTAATGATGTCTTATTTTTTACGCACATTAGGTATAATGGGAATTTTAGAGCGTATTAAAGGTATTTTATTTGCTCGTCCGGGAGGAGAATTTTTACCTCAGGATGAAACAGAAAAAATAAGATGGGTAAATATGTATACTGAATTTGATGAAACTTTTATCAGAATATGCAAGGAATTTAACAGAGAAGATTTGCCAATAGTAACTAATATGGATTTTGGACATACTGTTCCGCAGCTGATTTTTCCTTATGGAGCAATGGTTGAAATAAATCCTATAAATAGAACAGTTGCAATTTTAGAAAGTGCAGTTAAATAGTTTTGTTTAATTGACTGTAAGTGTTTAAAAATGCGAAACCCCCTTTCCATACAACGGAAGGGGGTTAGTTGAATTGCAGTTTTTTTTCATAAAGATGGGGTTTTAGCTGAATGGCTGCTCGCAAATGAAACTTAACGCAACCACCTTTACAGCATTCCCTTCATCACTATTACCTTGTGACTTTCGATTTTCGGGCTCTATTCATTCTAACCATTTACCCGGCTTAGACGATGAGCTTAATTTCATCAACAGACGACGGACCGAAAAATAACATCTTTTGGAATATATAAACTACAAAAGAACTGCTCTTGCTACCTTGCTAATGATCAGTTAGGAAGATAACTCAACTTTGGATTAGGACACAAAAACCAGTAGATATTGTTATGCGCAATAAAATTTCAATAACCAGTGGAGTTTGTATTCTAAAGAAAAGATTTTTTACAAGTTGATAAGCCGATTTGAGAAATGAAATATCGCACTCATCAACTGCATGATAATAGTCAGATTCTTAAATTGGTACGAATCGTATACTATAAAAAAATATATTTGTCAAGAAAAAAAAAGAAACCCCAAGTTGTTTTTTTATGACAAACAAGGGGTTTCTTCTTTTTGTTCCGCATTTTTTTTGATATACGGTAACAATATCAACTTTAAGCCCACATAAAGTGATAGCATATACATTAATATTGCAGAAGCTAAGACAAGAATTTTTTTATAAATTGTTCTTGCCTCATCATTGTTCAGCTCAACGGTAATAGCTAATGCAAATATGATTACTAACGCACATATTACAACAAGCATACTTCCGGTGTTTTCATAGACAGTGGTTTCTTTTTCTTTACTTTGCATATCTTTAAGAGAAAGACCTTGGCCTGCCAACATAAGCTGATATTCTTTTGAAAAGTTCTGCGGATTGTCGTATGTGTCTGCGTTACGATAACAACAAACAACGAGCAATGCCGCAAGAACGGAAAACAAAAGAGCCGTTTTTCTTGTATTGGGACTTTTTAAGCAGATATAAGTTAATATGCCTGCTATAGCCCCTAAAATTAACATCATTGTTGTTTGTTGTTATGGCAAGAAGGAACGATGTTCCTCCTTGCCTTGATTAAACTTACAGTGCAATACTTGTACCTATACCCGCGTAAGGCTTAACGGCACTTTCTATAAACTTGGCGCCAGCCTCAGCGTAAAGCGTTGACCTTCCGAAGTTAAATCCGCAAACGGTATGAAGCCCCTTTACAGCTTTCTCAACCCAAGCTGACAACGCAACACTCATACTGCGATTACCTAAAGCAATATTATTGCAGTTATAGGTAAGAACAATATTTTGGTTTGCCGTTCCGAGCTTGTTGGCAGAAAGATTTAGGATGTTGTTATCCTTTGTAAACCTTGCCGCTGCATAGCCGGTAAGAGGAGCATTTTTACATACATCAATACCACCTGTGAGTGATACGCAATTTGCAATGGTTGTTTCAAGACCGGTAAACCAATATCCGTCGTTAAACGTATAGAAGTTTGCGCCGCCCTGATGACCGATAAAAAACTTTGTCGATCCGATGTTATAACCAAGTTGCATTGCGTTTGATGCCGAAGCTCCTTCACCTAAAATGATGGTGTAGTTGGCAAACTGTGGGTCAAGTCCTGTTGATGCAAGTCCGGTTCTTTTAAAGTTTCCTACGCGATACTCCAATCCGGAGTTATTGTTAAATGCATATGAAACTGATACAAAGTTTACCGGTGAACATACACCAAACTGAGTAGATACACAGCCTACATAATTACCTCCAAAGGTGAATTTGCCAAGCTGATGGCTGTAACTACCTATCACAGTTGCCTGAGCCAAGCTCTGTTCGGTTGTTTGGTTGGTACTTACGTTTGCGCTCATATTTAGCTTTTTCTGTTCGTTTAACTCTTTGAGGCTTGTGCCATCTCCACACTTGAAGATGTTGTTATTGCCCTTAGGAGCAAGAACAGAAATAATTAGACATACAAGAACTGTGCATGCAAAAATGATGTTGCTTTTTGTGTTAGTTTTCATTTTGTTTATTGTTTATTGTTGTTAATAATCTACTTAAAAAAGTTACCACATTATATTAACAAAACAAATAAACCTAAAAAACCGCCGAAAGCAGTATTTTTTATAGAAAACTCATTTGTAAGTAATAAACATAATAACTTTTTGTAATTAAATTTATAACATAATTTTGTCATTATATCAAGTTTTTTTTGAAAAATTTTGTCTTGATTTTGTTAAAAAATATGATGCAATTTATTATGTATTGCATTGGCACCATAAATTGCAAGTGCAAAATGTTTAAGAACTTTTTAATACATAATTACCCATAATACGGCAAATATGTTAGTTTTAAAAAAAAGGAAATAAAATGAGAAAGTTTGGATTTAAGCTTTTTAACACAAACTTATATAATGCACCAAATTTAATTGATGAATGTGCCGAGTTTACGGCAAACAAAACAGATATGTTTATTGAGTTGATGGTTATACCTGACAGCCCTAAAGAAGATTTTCAGAAAATAAAGCAAAAACTCGGCAACACTGAAGTTCGTATACATGCACCTCATAAGGCGTTAGGGTTTGACACAGGCAGTAAAGAATTTGAAGAACAAAATAGAAAAATGTTTTCTTTAGCACAATATGCAGCAGATATTTTTGATGCCAAAAGCATTGTTGTACACGCAGGTTGCGGGCATGGTAAACAGTATATGGATGAAACGGTTCGTCAGTTTATTATGCTAAACGATAAACGTATTGTAGTTGAAAATTTGCATCATTCAATAAACGGTGTAGCTCGTCATGGAAATACGGCAGATGAAATTGCGTACATTATGCGTGAAACAGGTTGTGGTTTTTGTTTTGACTTGTCTCATGCAATTTGTGCTGCGTTAAGCTTAAATATTGACATTGAAACACAATTAAAAAGTTTTTATGACTTAAACCCTACAGTTTATCATATTTGCGACGGCAATATAAATAAGGCAGAAGATGCTCACATGCACTGTGGAACCGGAAATTATAATTTGCAACATTTTGTAAATAATTATACCGCAGATGATGCTTACATTACCATAGAAACAGGCAAGGGGATTATATACCATAATCAGTTATGGATAAACGACTATAATTACCTGAAATCTTTATAATACAAACATCTTAAAAGTCCATTTAAAGAAAATAATTGACTTTTAACAAAATAAATATATCACAGTCATATTTTACTATAATTATTCATCATAAAATTTTTGTGCTTATGAACGAACATGTTTGTTTTGTACTCACTATGGTAGCTCTTGGTTTTTTTGCTTATGCGATAACAGCGTGGCGTTTAAACAGAATACGCAGTCAAGATGAAAAGCCCCACAAAGCAAAGAGAGTAATAAAAATAAGGAGGTCTTAAAAAAGACTTCCTTATTTTTTTATGAGATTAAAAATTTACTTATTAACTTGCTTTTCTGTTAAACAAATTTCTTTCAAGTTTAGAACATTCAAAGCTTTCATATCCTTTCAGATGAGGTTTTGCATATTTTAATATTTGTTCATCGTCCACTTCTTCGGGGAATAAAAAGCCCTTGTTCGGATTGTCAAGCATATATCTGAATGCACTATAGGCAGACGCAGAAACTTGTAATATTGTAGGTATGTCATCGTCAAGAGGTGATAATAATGCATTACCGAAATATCTGGTTGCAAAATTTTTTCCGTCAATAACAATGCCTACAGCTTCTCCGCCATTTGTAATATCTTGAGGCATAATTAAATATCCGTCGTAGTTATCTGAATTGGTCCTTTGTTGCGCCATTAGCGAAGAAACAGCTATGGAAGAAGGTTGGTATACAAAATAAACAGACGGTCTGTATAAAACTTTTTCATTATCTTTTACGGATAAAAAGTCTGCAATGGTATACATTTCTTCGTGAGGAATAATGTAGCCGTTAAAACTTCCCCACGGAGAATAAGATTGATCAATACAATCTAAAGGCGTTTCGCCAAATAATAAACCACCATTGTTTTCATTATAGTTATCTATATGATTTTTAAAAATATTCAAATTCACATCAGTTCCTAAACAAATTTCACTTTGCCCCAGTGATTCTTCACAAAAAGAATCAATATTCCATGTGGAATAAATAGTGTTTTCTTGAGGCTTGATGTTTGTTTTGGTGGTATCGATATCGGAAATATGAATAATTTCGATACCAAGCATTTGTGATACTTTTGCATATTCATTTTCAGATATTAAATTTTGCAATATTTCTCTGTTTTTAACTACAAAATCTGTTTTATCGTGTTTAACAATTTCTTTGATGCACTGTTTCATAAAACAAGATACCATTCCCGGATTCATACCAAATTCAATGATAGAAGTTGCACTTTTGGAATTATTGTTTTTTTTCAATGATTTATATATTTCAAAGTCATGGTATGCCGGAATAAAAGATTTTCCATCGTCATACGGTAAAGAACTTGTGGAAAGATAGTGTATATTTCTTTGCATACAAATTTCTAAAAAGTCGGTATTTGTTTGTGCAGAACTGAAATCTAAAAGATAATCGCCTTCTTCAAAAAAAGAAAAAAATTTATCATATTGTTTAGGCTTAATATCCATTTCAATAAAGTTAG
>JBGVOY010000141.1:0-3832 GCA_045126755.1 Alphaproteobacteria bacterium
AAGCTTATTGATAAGGCTTTATCTGGTTTTATCAGAGGACAAGTCAGTGTATGCGTAATTTTAGGTGCATACTATTCTTTTGGTTTGCATATTATCGGTTTAGAGCTTGGATTATTGGTCGGATTTTTGGCAGGCCTTATATCCTTTATTCCATACGTAGGAAGTATATCAGGATTTTTAATCAGCATAATTTTAGCGTTTGCGCAATTCGGAGATGTAACAAAAATAATTGAAGTTGTTGCTGTTTTTATGATAGGGCAGTTCATAGAAGGAAACTTTTTGACACCTAAACTTGTAGGCGATAATATTGGATTACATCCTGTTTGGGTTATGTTTTCGCTTTTGGCCGGTGGTGTCCTTTTAGGGTTTTTAGGCCTTATGATAGCAGTTCCGGTTGCTGCAATTATCGGTGTGCTTACAAGATATACAATCAATAATTACAAGAAAAGCAGCTTATACTTGGACGATTAAATAAAAAAAACTCCCGATTAAATCGGGAGTTTTTTTAATGGTTTTAATTACCAAAATTGATAATTGGTTTTATATCCTAAAGACAATCCGACGGTTGTGTCGCTTCTGCTTTTTTCTGCGCCTCTGGTTTTTGCTAAATGGTAGTTAACAAAAGGAGCAAAAGATAAACCGTTTACGATTTCAACATCAATTCGGTTGTTTGTTTCCATTTCATACTTATAGTCAGTGCGTTCATATTTATCATATTCAAAGAAATGACGATAATATCCGTCAGAAACAAATTTCATATCTGTTTTAATTTCATATTCAAATTTGTAACCGATTTCGCCACCGGTTTTCATATTTGTATCACCATAAGTAAAATCAGCTTCTTCTACAACTGCAGCGTATAATTCTTTGAAATGTTTACCTTCATAAAGTTTAAAACCGGCTTTACCGCGCAAGATTTTTGTTCGATAATCATCACCATCTTCGGCAGTAAAGGTAGTAAATTCTGTTTGATAACCAAGGCTTACAAACGGACCGATGACGCCTTCTTCCATTTCCCACATTTTCTTTGTAAAGTCTGTAGTAAATAATATTTTATCGGCATTTTCGCTTTTGGTTGTTTCGCCATCTTCTGTGGTTTTGCTTTTACCATATTCCATAAACAAGCTGTTAAGCCAAACCATATTATTTGTAGCATATTCAATATTACCGTCGAAGATACCGGTGAAAACTTCTTGTTCATCTGAACTGAAAGTTCCGGGATAATTATCTTCCTCATCTTTGTTGGTAACACTGTTTTGGTTATATTGAAGAGCAATACGATTTAAGTTTGCTTTCAATGAGCTGGTTGCTTCTTCAACCGGTGCAGGTGTTTCTTCTGCCATAACATTGATGGCAGGAAACATAAACACGGTTGAAAGTAACATAAGTGAGTAAAATTTTGACATCATATATCCTTTCGTGTAAAATAACTGACAAAAGGATATAACATATTGTGTCAGATAAAAGCTTTTTCTTTTACTTTATAACAACAAATTATTTATCAAAAAAAACTTTATAGACAATAGCCAATTTATCTTTTGTTTTAATAACAGGTTTCGGTGATATAATTTCCCATCCTCTATTTTGCATAATATCAAAATATCTTTTGTAGATATGCAGTATAAAACGTAGCGGGCGAGTGGTTTTTTTATCGGCTTTTTGCAAAATTTCAAAAGCTTTGGTAAAATCGGCAGCAGTATTACGAGCAAGTTGTTCTCTGACCGATACCAAATTTTTATCCGTAACGGCATTTAACGGTTCATTAGTTAAAATATCAGCTTTAAGCAACAGTTCTTTAGGAAAATATAAATGTCCGCTAACGGCGTCTTCTTTTACATCTTTTAAAATATCGGTAATAAACATGGCTCGTCCGAAACTCTTAGACAATTCACGCCTTGTTATCTCATCAAAAATTCCCATAATCGATAAAGTGATATAAACCGGAATTTCGGCATTACCATAGCAATAACGATAAAAATCTTCGTAACAGGGCGCAATTAAACTTTGAGGAAAATCCATCAGTGCGGCATTTAATATCTCGGAAAAATCTTCCTTTTTAATCTTGAAACGCATACAGTTTTTATAAATTTTTCGCCCGATTTCAGTTACGGGAACTTTTTTATCGTAGATGTTGGATAATTCTTTTTGCCAAGCAGTCAAAAGCTCAAGTTTTTCTTTTTTATCTAAATTTCCGAGAACAACATTATCAATATGCTTGCAGAAGGCATATAAAGTGTAAATGGCCTCCCGTTTAGCTTTAGGCAACCCTTGCATACACCAAAACATCGTTGCTTGTGATTTTCTGACTAACTTACCGATTGAACTCATTTATACACCTTTAAACTTTAACGTTCTTACTCTTGTGAAAAGCCATTTTATGCAAGCATAAAACAATATTTTTCCAAAGTCAAACATTGATAGTTTGAGAGGTTGTTTTTTTGCAAACTTATTTGTAAATATATTAAGCAAAATAACAAAATACCACACCTTAAAACGAAAATATTTGTTTTTGATAATTAAGGGTAAAATTTGAGCATCTTTTAAAAGTCCGGCTATTTTGCTTAAATACATCCGGCGATTTTTCGTGCTGTCATTTATAACATCAGAAACAAGAACAGAACACATTATGAGCGAATTAAGCGGTATATAAACCGACACGTTTAAGTCGTTTAAGACCATAATCATTCTTGCAAGAGGAGAACAAAATAATTGATAACAATAAAGTTTACTATCCCAATTATTCCGGTCGTTATATTCAGATAGTTGTTTAAATGCTTTAACCATATCCGATAACAAAGATAATGAAATATTTTCTTTTACAAATTCATTTTGCAGTGTGGATATAATAGTATTTTTCAACGCACAATGCTTAAAAATTTGCTTATACAATAAATCAAATTTTTTTAACTTAATTTCGGTTTTGATTTGTTTATTGTATGCTGTCTTAATTCCGAGTTTAACAAAATCGGCATAACAAGTCATAAGTTTTACGCTTTTTTGCGGAACAGATTTTAACAAATATTCATAAAATGTGTTAAAAAATTTATCCATCAATTTTCCTTAACCAAATATCAAAATCTTGTAAGGCTCGTTTACAATAATATTCTTTTCGTTCCATTCCTTTTAGTTTTCTTTTTTTACCGTTTGGTGTTATTTGCACATCTACGGTGGGAAATAATCCGAAGTTTATGTTCATGGGTTGATAACAGTCAATATTGGTATCATCTCTTAAGTGCTTAAGCATAGAGCCGACAGCAGTTGTTTCCGGCGGTAAAATCGGAGTGTTTTCATAGACCATGCACGATGCAAAATATCCGGCTAACATACCGACGGAAGCACTTTCGACATAACCTTCGCACCCTGTAATTTGACCGGCAAACATTATATTTGTTTGTTTCTTTAATCTTAAAAAATTATCAAGCAGGAGCGGACTTTTTATAAAAGTATTTTTGTGTATTCCTCCAAGTCGTGCAAATTCGACATGTTCCAGTCCGGGAATGCTTCTGAAAATTCGTTCTTGTTCGCCGTATTTTAATTTAGTTTGAAATCCGACAATATTACGTAAAGTGTCTTCTTTATTGTCTTGACGAAGCTGAACAACCGCAAACGGTTTTTCCTGACTGTTGGGATTTGTCAGACCGACAGGCTTCAGGGGACCGAAAACCAAGGTGTCAATGCCTCTTTCTGCCATAACTTCAATAGGTAAACAGCCGTCAAAATAGTTAGCTTCTTCAAAATCATGAAACTCTGTTTTTTGAGCATTGATTAACTCATTTACAAAATTATAATATTGCTCTTTGTTCATCGGGCAGTTTATATAATCTTTACTTTC
>JBGVOY010000142.1:0-6754 GCA_045126755.1 Alphaproteobacteria bacterium
CTAGTATGTTTATTATTTCCTGTCCGAGCTTTTTCATTTCTGTTTATCGCAGAATTGTTTTTGTTTGGGAGTAATAAACTTTTATTCACTCAAAAGATATATTTCGGACTATATCTTTAATAACAAAATCAAAAAATGAAAAAAATGATTAGAGGAATAGTGGCAATCTGCTTATCCCTTTGTTGTGATATATTTGTCATAGTGGCTCCGGTAGTTGCTATCAGACAAATATGTTTCGAAGAAGAAGCATTATCAATACTGGGAATAGTAATTCCCATCTTATGGGTACTAATTGCTGTTATTTTTATCTGCGCAAAGATTGGCTATATGCGTAGATTCGTAAAAAAAGAAAAATTCTTTTCTCGTATGTGGAATTACTACACATACGGGTTTTGGCAGTAAAAGAAGCAAGTCCTGCACTTGCTTCTTTTTTTATCATCTGCTTTCAAAAAGTTTTTGTTGCAGATTTTTCCACCAACCAGTAAAAAAAAACTGTCGCACAATGCGACAGTTTTTTTTACTTATATAAAGGCTGATAAGTCACCCGCTCTTCAACAAAATAAACACCTTTGTTTCGATGTATTTCGAGAGATGTTTTGCGGATAACCTTTTCCCCTACTCTTACAGCTGACATTTGATCGGTAGTTACTTTGACATAAGTACCATCATTAAATGCCACAACGGAATAGTTTTCGATCTTCTTACCTGTGCCGTCTACTGATATATTTCCTGATGAAATATTTGTCTTAAGATGAGCCGGAGTTTCATTCCAACTGGATGCAACTCTAACCACCGTAAGGACTTCAATTTTTGGCTCAGATGCCATAACTTTTGCTTTACGAACTTCATAGCCGTTCAAAAGTTCTATATACTTCTTATTGGCCACACAAGCATAATGAATTTCATTTATGGCAGCACTTTTTTCCTTAAAGTCTTTTGAATCTTGGTTAAAGTACTCAAGATTTATGGTAGCATTCCATACGTTAAAGTTTTTTCCTTCAACATTTGAAAGTGTTTTAACACCTATAAATCCCATCACTCCTAACACTATTCCTAGGACTATAACGAAGCATTTGTTTTTAACGATATTGCTCATTTTATGTTTTGTTTAAAAATTCAACTTAAGTTCAGATTTGATAATCGGCTGATGCAATTTATCAAAATTAAGCACATTCTTTTTGAAAATTTTTGTAACTCTGTCACCTTCTTTAGCTACAAGCCATTGATAATTCTCAGCAACATTAAACCTATAGAAAGTATTATCGGATAGAACAATATTTACATATTCAATATTGTATTCCCCCGCATACTCTCCATTGTAATCCATCTGTGTATCGATGTTTATTCTGCTCGAGAATAATGCATGCGTACTGTTAACATTAAACTTGAATCTTCCATAAGCATCATATGACCAAGGTGTCTGATCTGAGTTATACCACAACCTTTTAATATAAAGTTGCTTTGTCTCAGGAATTTCAACACTATCATAATCTCTTACTTTAATAGTATTTTTTATAGCATCAAGTTCTTCTTTAACAGAATCTGCCATCTGTTTTTTGGTAAGATAAAGTTCTTCTAAATCATAAGTGTTATGAATATTTGCCATTTCTTCTTCAGAAATAACTTCATGATTTACCAAAAGTTCTTTAGCCTCTTCATAACAATCTTTAACAGATTTGTACGAAAATTCTGTAAACGTCAGTAAAGTACAGATAATAACAACTGATTGCGCCAAAGGAGCTAATGCATTAACAAGCTCTATTCCATAGTCATAACTGTATAAATAATCAGCCAATACCCATATTATGATACCGGTAACTACTGGCATTAAAATCAAGATTGCTAATGCCATCTGAGATAAAAACATTATCAATCCGATTATGAACAGATACGCTACAACAAACCACAAACACTCATAATCTTCACCTTCTACTAAACACTCAACGAATACCACAAAAGCAATATACACAGCAGGAATGTCCGCCGCCAAAATAATAGCCAAAGGTTGATTAGAGCAACCAAATAAAAACATAAACAGTGCAATAGCGATTGCAAGTGCAAGGGATAGTCCCTTTAAATTTTCCTTTTTCATATTATTTAAATTTAAATTGTTTCTGAATAAAGATATAGTCCGGTCTATATCTCGGATGATAAAGCATGGTTTATTACCCCAAACAAAAACAATTCTGCAAAAACAGAAATGAAAAAGCCGGATTGAAAATAATAAACCAAATACATACTAAACTAAAAATACTTTATCGTACCTAGTGTATCAAACTTTTGCTTAAAAGTAAACTATTTTTATATACTTTATTTTCTTTCAAAAAGCTTTTCAATATCGCTGATTTTTAATTCTATATAAGTTGGTCTGCCATGATTACATTGCCCCGAATGTTCGGTCTTTTCCATATCTCGCAAAAGCTTGTTCATTTCATCTAAATTCAGTCTTCTGCCTGACCTTACAGAGCCATGGCAAGCCATAGTTGCACAAATATGATGCAGTTTATCGGTTAAACTGAACTGTCCGCCCCATTCCGTAATTTCCTGAGCCAAATCTGTTATCAGATTTTTAACATTCGATTCTAAAATAAGGGCCGGTATTTCTCTTATGATAATTTCGTTTAAACCAAATTCATCAAGCACCAAACCTAACTTATTTAAATTTTCTTTTTCTGCTAAAATATGCTCTCTTTCAAGCGGAGATAACTCTATTATTTCCGGAATAAGAAGCATCTGTGTTGCCACCTTATTTTCGGCTAACAAATCAGCTTTTAATCTTTCCATAACAATACGCTCATGAGCGGCATGTTGATCAATGATAACTATACTGTCCTGATTCTGAGATATGATATAGGTATCGTGAAATTGTGCTTTTGCAAACCCCAATGCTCCTACTTGCTCATCATTTGCTTTCATCTGATTATCAAAAGAAGTATATTCTGTTTTGACCGAAAACATATTATCTAAATCCGGTAAAGGAGCCTGATATCTTTTATTGGAACTCGAAGAAAAATTAACATTGGATTTCGGCATTTGCATGGTTCTTACGGGTGTTGCAAATACCGATGACTGATTCTTCTCAAAATCGGTTATATCATCCTTAATAAAACTTGATAAATCCAAACTTGTGGCGACCTCTCTATCGCCTAAAGACAGGGCCTGCCTGATTGAACCTACAAGCATACCTCTGATTTGCGCACTGTCAAAAAAGCGCACCTCAGATTTTGCCGGATGGACATTTACATCTACATAAAAAGGATCGACATCAATAAACAAAGCACAAGAAGGATATCTGTTTGAAGCCAATACATCTTGATAGGCTCCTTTTATTGCCCCCAATAAAAGCTTATCTCTTACCGGTCTTGAATTAACAAATAAATACTGTGATAAAGAGTTTGCTTTATTAAATGTCGGCAAGCTGACATATCCGCTGATAGAAACATTTTCTCTTTGAGAATTTATGAGCAAAGAATTATCTTCAAAATCTTTTCCCATAACCGATGACAAACGTTTAAGTCTGGCAATATTTAATTCTCCTGCAACCGCTTCTAAAGAAATTTTCTTTTTACCGTCGGCATATAAATAAAAAGCAATATGCGGATTTGCCATAGCAATCCGATTTAAGATATCAATACATTGTGCCGTTTCCGATGAATCATTTTTTAAAAACTTCAGTCGAGCTGGTGTTGTATAAAACAAATCTCGTATTTCGATTCGCGTTCCTGCATAATGTGCAACCGGCATAACATCGGAAGCCACACCTCCGTTTACTTCAATTTTGTATGCATCGGATAAATTTTCAGATTTACTGATTATGCTCATTTTTGCGATAGCACCGATAGAAGGCAACGCCTCGCCTCTAAAACCTAAGTATTTGATATTAAACAAATCGTCATTTAAAAGTTTAGAGGTTGCGTGTCTTTGTATCGATAGCTTTAATTCATCAGGTGTCATACCTTTACCGTCATCGGCAACCACTATCAAATTTTTTCCGCCTCCTGCCAAGGTAACCTCGATTCTTAAAGCTCCGGCATCGATTGAATTTTCAACCAATTCCTTAACAACTGAGGCAGGTCTTTCAACCACTTCACCCGCAGCAATCTGATTTATGAGGTTATCCGGCAGAATACGTATGCTCATATTATTACTTTCTGAATTTCTTAATTTGTTTAATAAGCGATAATGTTGAACTATCGTGTTTAACTCCGAATGCATCTCCTTGTAATTCCGGCAGAATGTTAAGTGCCATCTGTTTTCCAAGTTCAACACCCATTTGATCAAAAGAGTTAATATTCCATATTACCCCTTGAACAAACACCTTATGTTCATACAAAGCCACAAGCATTCCCAAAGAAAACGGATCAATCTTTTTAAACAAGATTGTATTTGACGGACGATTACCGCTAAAGCTTTTATACTTCTTCAAAGCATCAATTTCCTCTTTGGTTTTTCCGGCTTTTTTAAGTTCTTCGGCAGCTTCTTTTACGGTTTTCCCCCACATTAAAGCTTCACCTTGAGCCAACACGTTTGACATCAATATTTGATGATGATTTCCAATCTCGTTATGAGAAATTGCCGGAATAATAAAATCGGTCGGAACCATCTGTGTTCCCTGATGCAAAAGTTGGAAAAACGAATGCTGAACATTTGTGCCGGCTCCACCAAACAAAACAGGTCCGGTCGCATATTTTACAAACTCATTATTTTTATCAACCGATTTGCCGTTACTTTCCATATCAAGTTGTTGTAAATATGCCGGAAGATATTGTAAATATTGATCATAAGCAATAACTGCATAACGATGAACATCAAAAAAGTTATTATACCAAACGCCTAAAAGAGCCATAATAACCGGCATATTTTTATCAAACTCTGCCGTTCTGAAGTGCTCATCCATTGTAAATGCACCTTCAAGTAATTTTTCAAAATTATCATAACCGACGGCAATAGCAATAATAAGTCCGATAGCAGACCATAAAGAATATCTACCTCCTACAAAGCTCCAAAATTCAAACATATTATCAGTATTTATACCAAACTTTTCAACTTCTTGCTTATTGGTCGATAAGGCAACAAAATGCTTATCGACAGCATGCTCTCCCAAAGCATTTACAAGCCATTTACGGCACGTTTTTGCATTTGTCAGTGTTTCTATCGTTGTAAAAGTTTTTGAAGCTACGATAAAAAGAGTTGTTTCCGGATCAAGTTTGTTTAATACTTCAGCACATGCCGTTCCGTCAATATTAGAGATAAAATAACAATTTATATCCTTTGCCCAATATTTGCGCAAAGCTTCACATACCATTACAGGACCTAAATCTGAACCGCCGATACCTATATTTACGATATTGGTTAATTTTTTACCGGTATATCCCTTAAATTCGCCAAAACGAACAGCATCAGAAAATGTTTTAACCTTTTGCAAAACCTCTTTAATTTGAGGCATAACATTTTCATTATCACTATAAATAGGACGTTTTGACTTATTGCGAAGAGCGATATGTAAAACAGATCTTTTTTCGGTGTTGTTAATTTTGACACCATCAAACATTTCTTTAATTTTTTCATCAAGCTTACATTCTTTTGCAAGGGTAATTAAGTTTTCTAAAACTTTTTCATCAAACCTGTTTTTAGAATAATCTAAATACATATCTTTAAGTTTTAACGTGTATTTTTGAGCTCTTTTTTCATCATTAAGGAACAAATCGCGCATTTGAACATTTTTAAAGCGTTTATATTCACTCTCAAGTTTTTTCCATGCTTTAGGTTTATTGTTATCAAGTCCGAACATTTTAAGTTTTCTCCTAAACTACTTATTTAAACCAATTACCACTTCATTCGGTAAATTATTAAAATATTTTGCAGCTGCATCATTTACCTGCTTAAGCGTAACATTTCTTACATAATCGTTTCTTTTTTGCAAAAAATCCAGTCCTAATTTTGACTTTTGCATCTGATTTAACATATTTGATAGCTCCAGTGTAGATTTAAAACGTAAATTATACGAAGCTAAAAGATAATCTTTTGCGGCATTCAATTCTTTTTTGTTTACACCTTTTTCGGCAAAGAGACGCATCTGTTGCAAAATCAGCGTATTCATTTGTTCATAATTTTCAGGAACGCACGAAAATCCGCCCAAAATAAGCGGTGTCCGTTCATCTGTAACCAGATAGGTGTATACTCCGTATGTTAATCCCTCTTTTTCTCTTGTTTCGAGTGATAATCTCGATGTCAATCCCGAACCGCCAAAAATATGATTGGCAATATATAACGGATAAAAATCTGCATCTAATCTTTTAACCCCTTTTAATGCAAAAGAACTGATAACCTGCGCAGTTTCACGTTTAATTAAAGTTGTTTGAGGAGCAAGATTAAGTTCCGGAGCTTGTAAATCACTCTTCGTATCGGTTTGTGTAAATTGTGCAAAAACTTCGTCTACAAATTGGCTTGCCTCATTTGCTGTTATATTTCCCGCAACACTTATAATTAAATTTTCTTTACTCAAATTATTATCTAAAAACATTTTTACATCATCTGTATTCAGCTTCAGCACACTGTTTGCCATTGTTTCAACAGTTCTTGCATACGGATGATTTCCGTATATAGTTTGCTTAAACTTAATGCCTAACTCCGACTGCGGTGTTTCCCTTTGAGTTTTAACCGATACCGCAAACTGATTTTGTAAAGTTTTTAAGAAAGTTTCTTCTAAACGAGGTTCAAAAAGCACTTGTCTTAAAATTTCAAAAGCTTGTTT
>JBGVOY010000143.1:0-3105 GCA_045126755.1 Alphaproteobacteria bacterium
ACTTTATTTTGCGCCACACCTTTAATACTCTGAATATCCCAAGAATGCTTTTTTATATTTAGCATAAACTTTTCAGATTTACCGCTGGCATAAAACACCTCCAATTTAGAGTTTTGTTTTTCATCTCGTGGAACGGCAATCAAAAACTCGCCTTTATCGTTAACATCAAATTCATTATCATTAAGTTTTACTTTCGTAGCATTTTCCGATGTTCCGACAAGCAACTCACCTTGTTCAAATTTTCCGCAAATTTCAACACTTTGCGCCATAGCGTTAAAGCACAACATTAAGCTACATATCAAACAAATCAAACTGCTCGGCATCTCTGTTCTCCACCACTTTTGTTTTAACAATCCCGTCAACAAACCGAATATTAAGTTCTCCGCTTCGTTTTGCATGAGTTGTATCATATAAGGTTTTGAAATGTCTGTCGGTTACCCATGCAAATCCTCTTTTAAGCACACTTTCAATGGAAACGCTCTCAATTCTGGATGCAAGTGAAGTTAAAATTGTTTTATTTTTATCAAACATATTATTGATTAAATACGGCTTCAACCCGACCATGCTTAATGCTTGTTTTTTTATGTTAAGATAATTAACAAGCGAAACTTTAAGCCTTTCACACCTATCATCAAGTTTTTGCTGATTTTCGAGCACTATTTGCTCTAAATTAGGAATACCTCTACCCAATCCTTCTACCTGATTTTTATATTCTTTGAGCATTCGATAGATTGCATTAAAATATCTTGATTCCATAACCGACAATCCGGTTTTTAACTCTTCTTTTACCGGAACGGCAAACTCTGCGGCGCCTGTCGGTGTAGGAGCACGTTTATCAGAGGCATAATCAATAAGCATGGTATCGGTTTCATGTCCGACTGCCGAAATAATCGGTATCCGGCTATCATATACTGCTCTTACGACAATTTCTTCATTAAACGGCCACAAATCTTCCAAACTTCCTCCGCCACGAGCCACAATCAAAACATCGGGACGAGGAATATTATTAAGCGGTAAAGAGTTAAATCCTTTAATAGCCGCCGCAATTTTATCGGCAGCCCCCTCACCTTGCACCGGTGTCGGCCAAACAATTATTCGGGTGGGAAACCTGTCTCTGACACGGTGAATTATATCTCTGATGACGGCCCCTGACGCACTGGTTACAACTCCGATTACTTCAGGTAAAAAAGGAATAGGCTTTTTATGAGCCGCATCAAACAAACCCTCTTTCAAAAATTGTTGTTTTCGTTCTTCCAAGAGTTTTAGCAACGCACCTGTTCCGGCAATTTCCAAACGCTCAATAACCAACTGATATGACGACTTACCTGCAAATGTTGTGATTTTTCCGGTAGCTATCACTTCAAGTCCGTCTTCAATTTTAACATTTAAGGCTGATGCAACCCCTTTCCAACAAACTGCAGACAAAACCGCATTAGCATCTTTTAATGCCAAATACCAGTGTCCCGAATCAGCTCTTTTGGCGCCAAAAATCTCACCTTTAACCCGAACCTGATTAAAAGTTGTTTCAACGCATCTTTTTATAGCAAAAGAAATTTCACTAACACTATATTCTACTAAATCAGCCATATTTACCTCTACAATCAGAAACATATTACAACCAACGCATATAGATTCAACACATAAAACCATTTACAAACAAAAAAGATGTTGCATTTATGTTTAAAACTGACTATAATGTGTACGTATTAACCTTTAAACGATGGAGTTAAACATGGCATTACCTTTAGTTAAACCTTTAAGCAAAGCATCTGTCGGTGCAAGATTAACCGGTATTTTGGGCATATTCAAAAAAATCGGATATCCTTTTGCGGTGGCAGTTACGGCTCTTGCTGACAATATGAAAGATGGTTTATTAAATCCTAACAGCAAAGGAAGAGAATAGGTATAATTATGGAAAACATCACTCCGATTCCTGCTGAATTTTATTTTGATAAAATCGGTGTTATAGTTAAAGTAGAGCTCAATGAAGACTATGTTTTCAGAGGTGAGCTTGTATATGATGGTCGTAATCAGATTATATTCAATCGTAACGATAAAAAATTTTATTTGCTTGCACAAATCGCCCCTATGATTCGCAGACGTATTATGAAAAGTCAATACGTTACCATTGCTGAACATTTTAACGACGAAATTAAACAAGCATACGACATATCTGTTCGCTTAGTTGATGAAATACCCGGCGAAGATAATTACATGGAAGAAATGAACAAATATATTGAACAGATAAAAGCCGAACTCGGCGATGAAAAGTTCAATGAACTCAAGCGTGAGGCTATTCACTCTTTCTCACAATTAACGTGATAGCTTGTTATTCATACTACCGGTTAAAATCGGTGTTAAAGTAGATGTCAAAGGCTCCTGTTTTTCGGGAGCTTTTGCATAATGTAATTTTTTATTTTTGATTTTTTCCATACCTTGATGTATCAAAACATCTCTTTGCTCCCTATCTTTTGTAACTTCTTCAGATAAACCCGCCAGTTCTTCATTATACGGAGTAGAATTATTTTGCAAAAAAGCATCTATTTTAGGTTGATGTTTGATAACAATATTTTTTACATCATTTTTCAATTCAGGCTGAAAGCTGAGCATTTCGCCTAAATTGTAACATATTGCATTATTAACCTCTTCAGGTAAATCATATTTTAAGAGCTTATCATAAGTTTTAAGCACATCTTTAGATAATCTGTTATCATGCAAAGCAGCTTCTTCAACAAAATTGCAAGCGCGTTTAAAAGAAAGAGTATCTTCAAAATCTCTTTTTAGCAGTGCTTCATTATATTTATTAAATTCTTCAAACATATCTTCACCATTTTCGGTTAATTTTTTATAACTCTATCACAGTTATATGTTTTTGTCAAACTATTTTACATTCAACTCGCCGGAAAAAACGACAATCGGATCATTTGATGTCATTTTTGATAAAGATTCATCAAGATAATTATTAAAAGGATACTTTTTATTTTTCTTAAATACTTTGGCATCTGCACGATATTGAGCAAAAATATTGCGATACATGGGCGCTTCTTTATCAAACGGAACCTCATCAAACTCCGGATTTTGAACAATCGGTTCGACAACAACCTG
>JBGVOY010000144.1:0-2135 GCA_045126755.1 Alphaproteobacteria bacterium
TATTTCTTCATAATCGCCTATTGCTGTCTTAGAAAGTAATTCCAAATACTTATCGGCAAAATTTTCAACCTGATTTTCTTGCTTTACCTGATAAAGCGAATTAACCAAACAATCTGCAAATGAATAAGCATAAACATAAAAAGGTAAAAAGAAAAAGTGTCCGACGTTTGACCATATATATTTGCAATTATCATCTACAACAACATAGTCGCCCAAACTGTCTTTCATCTCTTCAAGCCAAATTTGACACAACCTGTCTTCCGATACCTCACCGTTTTTGCGCTCATTATGAGCCCTTGTTTCAAAAAAATGAAACGAAATCTGCCTTATTGCAGTGTTTATCATATCTGACACTTTAGATGCAATAAGACACAGCTTTGCTTTATCATCATCAATAGATTTAAGCATATTTTGAAAGACAAGCATTTCACCGAAAACAGAAGCTACTTCTTCTGTTGTCATACGGGAACGTTCATTTAAATCACCGTTTTTAGTTCTTAACTGATGATGGCAGCCATGACCTAATTCATGAGCGAGAGTTAAAACATCGTTTTGTTTACCGGCAAAATTTAAGAACAAATAAGGATGTTCACTGGCAATGGGAGCACTGCAAAAAGCCCCGCTTCGTTTGCCGTCACGAGGAGGGACATCAATCCAAGCATTATCAAAAAATTCTTGCGCAATTTTACCCAATTTTTCCGAAAATCCGTAATATCCCTTTAATACCGTATCAACAGCCTCATCCCAAGAATATGTTACATCGGCGGAAAACGGCAACGGAGCATTTCTGTCCCAATAACTTATTTTATCTACACCCAACCATTTAGCTTTTAATTTATAAAAACGATGTGCTATGTTTTTGTAATTTTCTTTAACGGTTTTAGCTAAAGCCTCAACCATTGTGTCATCAACTTCCTCGGCTAAATTTCTGGCAGAAATGGGATTTTTAAATCCTCTTTTATCATCTTCAATAGATTTATCTTTAATTATCATGTTATAAATAAGTGAAAACAGCGGAGCATTTTGCTTTGCAACCCTGTTAATTTCAGCACCGGCTTTATGACGAATTGATACATCTTTATCAAGTAACAACTTAGATATTTCGGCATCATTATATTTTTTGCCGTCAATTTCAAACACGAGCCTTGATGAAGTTTCTTCATACAAACGAACCCAAGCTTCAGACGATGTAACCGATTTTTCTAATAATATTTCTTCAACCGATTCGCTTAATTCATATTTTTTATATTTGCGGACTCTTTTGATAAAAGGTTTATAAAAAGCCACATTTTTATTTTTTAGCCATTCTTTTATTTTACTTTCCGGTACTTGATTTAGTTCTAATGAAAAAAACACCAACGGTTTATAATATTGAGTAAGCTTTTCAGAAATATTCTGATAAAAAGACATAGCTTCTTGGTTTTTCATTTGAGTTGCCATATTAAGATAGGCAAAACCGCCTAAACGAGCAGCAATTTTACTGCGTTTTTCACAGTCTTTTAAAACTTCCCAAAACTCTTCGGCAGATAATTTTGCGAGCTTTCCTTTATATTTGCGAGCAAAAGAAATGGCGCTTTTACGATATTTTTCCAAATCTTTCTCAATTTTCGGGGATTTAATATCATCATATAAATCGGATAAATCCCAAGCAGGCAAATTATCATGATTTACTGTCTTGTTCATCATTATCATTCTCCGTTTTCTCTTCTTCATTAAACTTTTCTTCCGTAATTTCCAAAAATTCTTGCTCTTTGGCTGCATCCATTTCCTGAAGTCTTTGTTCCAATAGCTGACGCTGCTTATCAAGTTCTTCCATATCTTTACTTATATGAGGGTTTTCTTTATAAAATTTAAGTAACTCTTCATCATCGCCATCTATATATGTATTTACTTTTGGTTCAAAAAAATAATTACTCCAAGGGGTTGATTGTTTTCCTTTTAACCAACCGGCAAAACCGTCAAATACAACAGTTATATCACAATAAGTATTTTTAACTATTATTTTTGCGATTTGCCATGAACTCTGTTTTTCATTATTTAAGATTTCCTCAGCCATTTTTTTCGTGCAAGGAATAAAACCTCTATTCAAACTATCGGTTTTAGGCGAAAACAAAACAAGCATAAAAACCGTCAAA
>JBGVOY010000145.1:0-6412 GCA_045126755.1 Alphaproteobacteria bacterium
AATTCCTGACAGCAACCGCACTTGGGTTTCAGTTGGTGCAAGTTACAAAACTCAAAATTGGCAAATTGACGCAGGTTATGCTCACTTGTTTATGAAGAACGGCACATCTCAATATGAAGGTGATGTAAAAGCACACTTTAAATCTTACAGTAACTTAATCGGCTTACAGGCACAATATAAGTTCTAATTTGATGTTAATCAAAAATAATAAAAAAAGCTCTCTTTCAAAGAGAGCTTTTTTTATTACAATTTAAAATTGTTATTTGCACAATATTTTAAATTCTTCTTGTTTGCGGTCAAACATTTCTTTGTTTTCACCTGTTAATGCGCCAAGTTTACGCGCAATCGTATACTGAGGCAAAAGCTTTTTAATTTGCTCAATCGGTTTATTCCAAGCTGTTGGTTTAATACGAATTTTTTTACCTTGTCCGGCGGAAACTCTTGGTGTAATTTCTGCCGTATCGGCATCTTCAAATTCGGTTAAAGTAAGCCTTAAATTATCAAGCCCGCCGGGAATTAAAAATTCAATAAATTCGCCGCCGTTAATATAATTTCTTAACTCAAAAATTGCATCATCTCCTTGCCACTCTACAATAGAACCGGCAAAAAGCCATTCGCCCAAAGTTCTGGTATATTCATAGTTTTGGCTGATATTGGTTAATTTACCGTCGTGAAACCCTAAACAATAACCTCTGTTCTGCAAAGTATTTAGGTCAAACATATACTTTTTATAATCCCAATTTTGAGGGTCATTATAATAGTCGTCTATTGCCTTACGATATGCCCTTGCAACTGTTCCGGCATAGTATTCTGTTTTATTACGGCCCTCAATTTTAAGAGAATCCATACCTAAGCCCAAAATATCATTTAAGCGAGGCATTAAACACATATCTTTTGAGTTTAACAAATATCCGCCATGATCATCTTGCACAATTTCATACAATTCTCCGGGGCGAAAATCTTCTTCAAGTAAAAACTCGAAAGCATCTTTATTTTGGTCATTAATTTCAAGTGCTTTTATTGAACCGTCTTTAAGGCGAATATTTACTTTGTAGTGCCAACGGCAACAGTGTGCACATTTTCCTTTGTTTGCACTACGGTCTGCCAAAAAGTTTGAAATTAAACAACGGCCGGAATATGACATGCACATTGCACCGTGAACAAATGTTTCAAGCAAAATGTCCGGACATTGTTTTCTGATTTCTTGCATTTCAGCAAAAGTAACTTCTCTACCCAACACACAAAGTTTTGCTCCCATAGACTGCCAGAATTTAACAGTTTGCGCAGAACAAACATTGGCTTGTGTTGAAACAAAACGGTTTAATTCCGGAGCATTTTCTTTTAAGTAATAAAAAACTCCGGGATCTGCAACCAAAACACCGTCCGGTTTTAATTCTCTTAATGTATTAACAAATTGAGGAAGTTTTTCAGCTTCTTCATTATGAATATAAAGATTTAATGTCAGATATATTTTTTTACCTCTATCATGAACAAATTTTATTCCTTCTTGTAAGTCTTCTAGCGAAATTTTAGATTGTGTTCTTAAACTCATATCCGGTGTGCCGGCATAAACAGCATCTGCTCCATACATAATGGCTGTTTTTAATTTTACTAAATCTCCGGCAGGAAGTAACAATTCAGATTTGTGCATTTTTTATTCCTTTATATTAACATCTGTTGTATACGCTTTTAACTTACCTAATGGGGTTGAGTCAATCTCAATTTTTGCAACAAACGGCATTTCTTGTTTGTATGCTATCCAAAAATTGACAGGTCTGTCTGCCGTTGTGCTAAAAAGCAAATCATCATCTTCAAAATCTGTGCGTTTGATGATAAGCGAACATTTTTGTGCGGTGCCTTTATAAGCTACATCTTCATCTTCTATATTCGTCGGTCCTTCGTCTTTAACACTAATCTTATATGTTTTTTTACCATCAAAAACTTCTTTTTCTATATTACACAGACTTTTGTTTTTGAGTTGTCTGGCAAGATATGCAAAAACAGATTGCAAATCATTAAAATCAAAAAACTTATCGCCTAAATTTATTTTAACCTTTTTTTCTTTTTTATCTTTACTGCTGATACGCTCTAACAAAGTTCCTTTATCATCAAAAACCAATTTTTTTGTTCGTGTATGAGATTTGCTTTTTGAAATATAACTATACTCTTTTGTAATAAACTTATTATTTGATATTTTACCCAAGGTTGAATACAAAGCACTAAAATAGTAAAGCTTTCCGAAAAGACCTGCAGTTTCCACATTTGATGAAAACGCATAATTTGTACCATCTAAAGAATATGACATTGTTACATTGGCAGCATCGAAAACTCCAATATTTACGCTTAGCTTTTGTTCTAACGTCTTACTGTTTGCCGGCATGGCAAACAAGAGTAAAAAACTCAAAAAATAAGTAATCTTTTTCATGTTGTTTATGCTTTCTTTATTTTTTAGTGTCATATTATCAACAATTATGTTTACAATAAAGGAAAAAATAATGCAAAAGAAAAAAGTATTAGTTTTAAAAGGCGGTTTTTCTGCTGAAAGAGATGTCAGTTTAGTAAGCGGAAAATGTGTAGCCGTTGCATTAAAAAATTGCGGATATGAAGTTGTAGAACACGACTTAACGGATGTTTATAAATTTATGGAAATATTAAAAACCGAAACTCCTGATGTTGTATTTAACGCTCTTCACGGAAATTGGGGAGAGGACGGCGCAATACAAAGTTTTCTCGATTTATTACAAATACCTTATACACATTCGGGTATGGAAGCATCATTACTCGGAATGAATAAGCAGGTTACAAAGCAAATGTGTATTGAAAACAAAATTAAAACAGCCGCATACGAAGCCATGACATTTAAAGAATATAAAGAGAAAGGAACTTCCGTTTTATATCCTTATGTCGTAAAGCCTCGAAATGACGGTTCAAGTGTGGGAGTTTTTATTGTCAGAACAGATGACGATAAAAAACAAGTCTTTTATGACGACGAAAACAGAGAAATTTTAGTTGAAAAATTTATTGCCGGAAAAGAAATTACGGTAGCCGTTATTGATGATAAACCTATCGCCGTTACCGAATTAAAGCCGAATACACAGTTTTATGACTATACGGCAAAATATACCGATGGCGCTACCACTCACGTTCTGCCGGCAAATATTGATAAACAAGCCTACAAAACAGCTATGGAATATGCATTGAAAGTTCATAAGCTATTAAAATGTAATACACTTTCACGTTCCGATTTCAGATATAACGAACAAGACGGGGTTGTATTTTTAGAAATTAACACAAATCCCGGAATGACGCCTTTGTCTTTAGTTCCGGAACAAGCAAAATATGTCGGAATAAGTTATGAAGATGTTTGTAAAAAATTAGTGGAAAATGCAAAATGTCGCAAAATAAAGTAATTGTTATTGCCGGACCTACCGCCTCAGGAAAATCGGCACTTGCCATTGATGCAGCTCTTTTGGTTGACGGGGTTGTTATAAACTGCGATTCAATGCAAGTATACAAACATACACCGATTATTTCTGCCTGTCCCGATGAAAAAGATAAAAAAACCGTTGAACACAGATTATTTGAAATATATGAACCTGATGTTAAAGGAAATGTGGTTGATTGGCTAAATTTGGCAGTTCAAGAAATAAAAGAGGTTTGGAAAGAAAACAAAATTCCGGTTGTTGTCGGCGGAACAGGTTTGTATATTGATAATCTGATTAACGGAACGACACCAATTCCGGAAACCCCCTCTGAAATAAGAGAAAAAGTTGCTCTGTTGCTAAAAGAAAAAGGCTCTTTATTTTTACATCAACTACTTCAAAATATTGATAGCGAATCGGCAAAAAGAATCAGTTATAATGATGTTACAAGACTGACAAGAGCAATAGAAGTTTTTGAACACACAAAAATACCTCTTTCGGTTTGGCATACAAAACCTATGATTAAAAAATTGCCCGAAGCAAAATTTTTTGTAATTAAGATTTGCCCTACGGCACAAGAGTTAGACGCAAGATGTTATATGCGCTTTGATAAAATGATTGAGTCCGGAGCATTAGAAGAAATCAAATTCTTAAATAACCTTAATTTAGATGAAAAATTACCGGCTATGAAAGCATTAGGTGTGCCTGAATTGTTAGAATATGTTAAAGGCAACTGCTCATTAAAAGAAGCTGCAGATAATGCAAAACTTCATACCCGACAATATGCAAAACGCCAACGCACTTGGTTTAAAAACAAATTAAAAGCCGACTTTGAATTGCTTAATTGTTATAAAGGTAATTTTGAAGACATAAAAGAAGCTGTCGAATCGTTTTGCAAATGATAATTTATTCGTAGCCTGTAATTGACATCCGAAAACAAATATGTTACCCATCATCATAACTTAAAATTTTTGTGTTATGATGAATTATAAAAACTTTGAAACCATTTACGGAAATGCCGTAAATATCGAAACTACTGCTTCTTTACATTTACGTAAAAGCCCTCTCTCTAATTTGATGTGTTCTTATACGGAACAAATCAAGAAAACCGTAGTTGAACAGTTTAACCGAGAATTTCCTCGCTTTATGGCAGAAGCGGAACGACACCCTGAGTTTGAATATGCTCAATTCTTCGGGCTGTTGAAAAAATATCCGGAATTGTTGACCGAAACCAATAAGCGTTACCTTATTGACTTGCTTGATAATATTCAGTTCTATAACGTAACGCAACTGCCCGGTTTGGATAAAATCCCAACCATTGATGATTTTATTAAATAATTTTTTCAGAGGAGTTTAGACTCCTCTTTTTTTAAAACAAAAAGGGAGCTTTACAGCTCCCGTTGTCAAATTACATTTGCTTTTCTTTTGCGCTCTTCTATACAATCAGAGCCTGCTGCTGAGAAGAAATTTGCAACCTCTGCGTATGTGATACCTTCATCAAGATATGCAAGAGGGCTCAAGAACACATCTTCGTCATCCAGAAGAACCTTGCCTGTTGCAAATTCAAGTTCTTCAATCAGTGTTTCCAAGAACGGCACATCAAGTGTTCCGTCGCCGATGGTAGCTTCCGAAATTTTCTGAACACCCAAGCCGCTTCTTTCGGCAAAAAAGTTCAGAATATCCTGCTGGATGTAGCTTCCCAAGACATCGCTTATCCACTGACTAAGTGTCGGATTCTTGAAAATCGCCGAATGTTCTTTGATGCGATAGCGGCTCATAATAGCGGCTTTAGCAGATTTGAGCATTTCAGCATCAAACTGATTAGCCTTTTTGTTCAGCACAATGTTAAGGTAATCAGCTTTAGCCATTGTCTCCTGAGCAAACTGAAACTCCGGATAACGCATTGCTACTTTCTTCGCAACATACGTTTGTGTAAGTTCTACGTTCATATGAAAATAATTTTTAAATGGTTAGTATATGTATATTTCGGTTAACATATTTTTTCAGGTAAATCAAGCATATTTTGGTAAAAAAGCAGCAAAAAACCTCCCAAATCAATATTTGAGAGGCTTTTTTAATTTAGTCAGCTTATTCGCCCAAGTGAGGCATTGTTGCTTCTTTTGCCAAAGTTTCAACAAATGATTCAAGCGACATAAGTTCTTGTTTTTCAGAACCTAGTCTGCGAATCGTAACTGTTCTGTTTTCTTTTTCTTTTGCTCCGACAACTGCAATTACCGGAATTTTAGCAACAGAATGCTCTCTTACTTTGTAATTGATTTTCTCATTACGTAAATCTGCTTTTGCAGTTAGTCCGGCTTTTTTCAGAGTTGCCACAACTTCATTGGCATAATCGTCAAATTCGCTTACAATCGGGGCAACAACAACTTGCTCAGGAGAGAGCCACAAAGGTAGCTTTCCGGCATGATTTTCAATTAAAATACCTAAAAATCTTTCAATCGAACCGAACAATGCTCTGTGCAACATTACCGGTCTGTGTTTTTCGCCATCTTCACCGATATAAGAAATATCAAAACGTTCCGGCAAATTCATATCAACCTGAATTGTTCCGCATTGCCATTCACGTCCTATTGCATCTTTTAAGATAAATTCTAACTTAGGACCATAAAAAGCACCTTCTCCGGGGTTAATTTCATATTCGTATCCGTGAGATGTTAAGGCATTTGCAAGCGAGTTTTCACACAAATCCCAAATTTCATCGGAACCGATACGATAAATACTGTCCGGTCTGGTTGAGAGATAGATTTTAACTTCTTCAAAACCAAAGTCTTTGTAAATATCCAAAATAAGTTTTAATGTTCTGATACATTCTTCTTCCATTTGTTCAGGCGTGCAGAAAATATGAGCATCATCTTGTGTAAATTCACGAACACGCATTAAGCCCATCAAAGCACCCGATGCTTCATAACGGTTAACCTTACCAAATTCTGCCACACGCATAGGCAAATCACGATAAGATTTAATACCTTGTT
>JBGVOY010000146.1:0-13820 GCA_045126755.1 Alphaproteobacteria bacterium
AGCAGGTAATGAAACTTCGGCTAAAGACGGTAACTGGACAGTCTATACTAAGACTAACAGCTATTCATCAACAGCTAACAACGGACATAAGTCATTTGACAACAAGTATTCGTATAACAGCCAGAAGGCAGTTTATAAGAACGAGTACTACACAGTTGAGTTTGGTTATGGAAGTTGGTCTGTAAACGAGGGTAACAGCACCGTTGGTAACAAGTCTGGTGAGACAACATACAATGGCACAGTTTACGAGGTTTATCCTTATGTAAACAACGTGTCTTACGTTTATGATGTAACAACAGACTCTTACAACGGAAGTGCTAAGGCAAACACTGACGTTTGCGTTGATAAGCCTGAGGAGGATAAGCTCGTAAAGAAGTCTTATCGTGATGTAACAAGAGAGATTCTCTCAAGCACCACAGAGAAGGTTTCATTTACTGAGTATGAGGTATGGTCTGTATCGGGCGAGAAGAACGCCAAGACAATATCTAAAGTCCTCAGCTTTGGTTTCTCAAGCCCAAGCAAGCAGACAGTTTACACCGAGAATACTAACTATCAGACCAGATCTAATGGTTCGGTATCAGGTAATGAAACTTCAAGCAAGGATGGTAACTGGACAGTCTATACCAAGACTAACAGCTATTCATCAACAGCTGACAACGGACATAAGTCTTTCAACAACAAGTATTCGTATAACAGCCAGAAGGCAGTTTATAAGAACGAGTACTACACAGTTGAGTTTGGTTATGGCAGTTGGTCTGTAAACGAGGGTAACAGCACCGTTGGTAACAAGTCTGGTGAGACAACATACAATGGCACAGTTTACGAGGTTTATCCTTATGTAAACAACGTGTCTTACGTTTATGATGTTAACACTGATTCTTACAACGGAAGTGCTAAGGCAAACACTGACGTTTGCGTTGAGAAGGTTGTTGATGAGCCTAGTGTTCTTCCTGAGAATTGGGGCAAGATTATCGGAGCAGGCATTTCAGCTGTTCCAGCCGATGATGTAAAGGGTTCATACGCTAAGAAGTGTCTTTGCATAAGAACTGAAAATGGAGCTGTATCAATAGTATTTGATATGAATTCAAGTCTTCCGTCTATTGATGCAATACTTGCGGGATATTTTGTTGAGGGTGATTTTGGTGCTGAATATAATTCAGGATTTTTCACTACAGCAAAGAACCACGGCGACTACGAAGTAGGTCAGTGGGTTCCGGCAATCGCAAAGGACGAGAAGAAAGCTCTCGCTTATTACTTTGGTGACACACTCAAGGCAAGCGTTCTTAGAACTACTGCTAAAATGTGGAACTGGAGAAACGGTGACATTACAACGGTTGTTAATGGTTATGATTTCGCAGTAACAAGCAATGGAACACTTACCATTACTTGCGGTAACGAAACAATGACCATTAAATAAAATAATCTTTTCCAATTATTATAATTTGCAACGGCGTCCTTTAATGGACGCCGTTTGTAGTTTAAAAATATTTATTTAGATGCAATGAACAATACACCGTCAACAGATTTTTCGTTTTCTTGCCGTAAAATCATTTCATGCTTACTTATTGTTTTGTAGCCTGATTTTTCTAAAATTGTTTGAATATATTGTGGATTATGTTGGTAACGACCGGTAAAATTAAGAGAAAAAGTTTTAATTTCAGGATTTGATTTTTCTATGTTAAAAATAAGAGTGTCGCCTTTTATCATAGATATTGTATTCTCAATATTTGGCACATATTCAAACACATCGAGAGCCAAAACAAAGTCATACATTAAATTATCCAAAGAAAGAAAGTTGTTAATGTCATCTTTTACAAGTTTATGGTATATACCTTTTTGGGCTGCAATATCTAACATATTTTGCGATATATCAACACCTGTGATTTTTAAGTCGTTATTAGCAAATTTTAGGGCGAAGCTACCGGTTCCGCATCCTAAATCTAAAATGTTTCCCTTAAAGTTGATGTTTAATTGAGATATTTTATCAAGAACCGCATATTTAATTTTTTGCATTGTATTATCGTAAGTTGAAGCAAAAATGTTAAATAGTTCTTGAGTGTATTGATTATCTATTGCGGTTTCACCATTAAATGAGTTAAGAGTGTGTTTTGCAAAGATATTATCAGGAGCTGTTTCAAACCATTTTTTTGCTATTTTAAGAGCTGTTTCTTGTTCTTGTTGATATAATAAGACTAAGGTTTCTGCAATATTTACCCAATATTCTTTTTTATTTTTATCTTTAAGAAAGGCATTCATAAATAAATCAAGAGCACGTTCATAATCAGACATATCTTTTAATACCAACGCTAAATTGTTGCTTAATTCCGGTAAATCAGGGTTTAATATTACGGCTTTTCTGTATTCTTCCAATGCTTCCAAACTTCTGTTTTGTTTGTATAACAAATTTGCATAGTTTGAGTGAGCTTCAACATTATCAGGAGCTAAATCAAGTGCTTTTAAGTAGAAGGCTTCGTTTTCTTCAATATTGGCTAAATTAAGCCAAGTTTCCACGCATTTAGGATTAAGCCGTTGTGCTTCATAAAAACTTTGTTTAGCGGTTTGAATATCTTGAAGTGATAAATTGATTTTAGCTTTTAACAATTTGATTTCAAAAGAATTATTGTTAATGGTTTCTGCTTTTAAGATAAAATTAAGAGCGCTATTAAAATCTGTATTTTCAAAAGAATTTTGTGCTAAGTAATAAAGAACAATATCTGAAAAGGGATATTTTTTGCTTAAGTAATCAAGGGTTTGTATGTCGTTGTTTAAAACGGCTATATTAACCTGTGCTTCAATATAATCTTCATCCAGTTTTATGGCGTTTTGATATAGTTGTAAGGCTTTTTGTTTGTCATTTAGTTTTTCATAAACAGCACCTAAGTTGTTGTATACTTCTTTTATATTCGGATTGAGTTCAAGAACTTTATTATATGCTTCAATGGCTTGCATATATTTGCTTGTATTTTGATAAGAAACAGCTAAATTAAAATACAGAGGAATATGTTGCGGAGTAATTTTTATGGCTTGAGAAAAATATGATATAGCTTCTTTATGCAAACCTTTTGCCTGAGCCGTTAAACCCAACATATTAAGAATGTCAGGATTTTCGGGAACGGTTTCAATAATGCAACGATAAAGCTTTTCAGCTTCATCAAAATTGCCGTTTTCGTATAAAATGTTGGCTTTTTTAAACATTAAATCGTATGACATATTATCTCCTTGATTGTTTATTCTATGACTTTTTTCAGTTTTTTAAAGTTTTATTTTGCTTTTATTCTATTGACAAAATGTTAAAACGGCTATAAACTTAATCTAGTTTATAAATACAATGTATTGATGAAAGTTTTTTAATATGCCATACGATCCGTTTGAAGAAGATCCGTATAGAGTTCCAGATTATTATGACGACTATAATTCGTCATCTTCTTCCTCGTCTTCTTCTTCTTCATCATCATCTTCTTCATCTTCATCTTCATCTTCAGATAATGAAGAAGAATATAATTCTTATAATTCTGGTTATGATGACTACTATCTGTATGGTAGTGCTAAGGTAACAGATGAAAAGCTTTTGGATCGTGCTTATGAGTTTTTACAAAGTGTTGGAGATCATGACAGTATTGAAGATTATAAGGACTTATACGAAAGACTTGCAGATGTGGCAATAAACATGCCGGAAAAGGTGCCTGAAATTTTTGAGCTTTATAAAGATTTGATGCTATCTGATGAAAATACGGATGATGATAAATCTGAAGCACGAATTTGTCTGTATTCTGCTATGAGTGAAGCTCCTTTATTGGCTCCGCATGTATGGAAAATAATGTCAGATACAGATAACATCAATTCACTTCAAAATAATATGCATAAGTTTTTAGAAGCAGATATTTTTTTAGCACCTCAAGTTTTTGAAATGTGGAAAAATATTCATGATACTAAAACGGCTAAACTCTTAATTAGGCAAACAGAGTATGCCGAAAGTGTTGTGGATGGTTATATAGAAGATTTGAAAAACGGCTCTGGTAGTTATGACGTATTAGATGCTTTTAAAGAAGCTCTTGTTTTTGAACCTGAAAGTAAAGATCGTATTTTTGATGCGCTTAAATTATATTATAACCCACATACTCATTATAACCCACATACTCCGACCGAATTTATTAAAATTTTACAAAGGAGTCCTGAATGCGCTGATGATGTGTTTGATACACTTAAAGTTTGGACTGAAAAATATCCGAATTTATGGAGTAGTCATGGGTATCACTCATCTATGAATATGGGAACTTTGTTAAAAGATAACCCTGAATTAGCTCCGAAAGTGTTTAAATTTAACAGTGATATGTTGCAACAGGGAAACTTTTACGATCCGAATTATGACATATGGTTAGATTTGTTAATCCACAATGTGGACTTTTCAGACCAAATTATTGAGTTGTGCTATGAATCTTTAGCTTCTGATAAAAATAAAAAGCAAAATATCGAAAGTCTTTGCAAAAAAATACCTGATGTTTTGAACGAGACCTGTTTTCTTGAAGATGAATTGCTAGATATATATATAAAAGCAATACAATCTGTATATGTTGATGATGATATATTGAATATTTCATATAGGAATTCAATGAATTTGATAATATATGAAAACTCAGATCCTCATCCAAAAGTGTTTGAATTACTTAAACATTGTTTATTGGCACCTGAAAATACATGGTCAACTTATAACATTGCCATTTCGACATTAATGACTTCCGCAAACAAAAAACCGGAACAGATTCCAAACATTTTAAATTTGTTAAAAGATGTGTTAGGAAGACCAGATGGGAAAGGTTTCTTTGATAATGGAATCGCAACATTAATTGATTTAGCAAAAGAAAATCCGGAATATGAACAATTAGCATTTGATACTTTTGTAGATATAGTGCGCAAGCAAACAGATTTAAGTGTTGTTTACGATAAATGTTCAGACTTCATTAAACGCAAACCCAATTTTACAAAAGATATTTTTGATTTATGCCAAGGATTGATTAAGGAAAATGCTTTATCTCTTAAAAATTTTTCTTCCACAACTAAGTTGCTAAGAGATGTTATTCTAAATCAACCATCACTTTCAAAAGATGGTCTGGATATTATTAAACAATTGGCAAAAAATAAAGAGCATAACGCAAATACAATATCACCTTTAGTAGAAACTCTATCGGTAATATATAAAGCTGATCAATCATTAGCACCAGAGCTTATTGATGTTTATACAGATTTGATGATGTTAGGCAGTGTGGATAAAAAGATCTATAAAAATATGAGCGAAATTGTTGCTAATGACTTATCATTAGTGCCCACAATTTTAAATGCATATGATAAAGCTATCAATAATTCTGATGCGCGTGATATTTGTACACGAGTTTACGGAAGTTTGTATGCGATTTTACGTGACAATCCTGCGTTTGAAACCGGATTTAAGGAAAGTTACGCAAAAATTTTAGCTTCAGATAAAAATTCAAAGAACTCATTGAAAGAAGCTGCAAAATGTTTGTCTGAGGTTTCATCATTAGGATATAAGCAAATTGCGTTTGATTTGGCTTTTGATGTTATAAAGTCAGATAAAAATGGTTATGAGAGCTTTGGGGGTTTCTATTCAATTTTAATAAAGACAGTATTGGATAGTAATGCTAATATTGATACAATGCAAGGAATAAATCGTGTATATGAATTTATCAAAGAAAATGCTTTAACTAAAAATGCGGATAATATGCTGACAAAGATTGATACATATCAGATATTATTTATTGAATCAATGATGAGTGATGATTTAACAAAAGATGTGTTATCTTTTATCGACAAAGCATTATGGACAAAGACTGTAGATAATAAGGATGTTTTAACCAGATTACATAGAACTTTAATTAAGATTGCAGGAGAAAAACCGGAATTTTCTGATGATATTTTCAAGATTGTATCTGAACATTTAACAGTAAACGACCTTTCTTATGACAATTTTAGATCAAGCTGTTATGTTTTATCTGAGTTAGTAAAAGCAAAACCGGAATTAGCACCTGATGCTTTTTCGTTAGTTAATGCTTCTTTAGAACGTTTAACTCATAACCCAAAAGATGATATTGATATTAATTTACCAACTAATGCTTTAGCCGAAATAATAAAACACAAACCGGATTTAGTCGAAGATGTTTATGCAACATATAACAAAATTCAGGATTATAAAAAAAGTGTAAGTATCATTGATGAAGGTCTTGCCGAATACATGGATATCTCTCTTGATTTTCCATCTGATCAAACTTGCAATCTTTATGCTGAATTGATAAAAGCAAAACCGGAATTAGCTGATGAAATTTACCCAAATTTAGTTAAGTATAATTTGTTGGCAATCGATCCCGGATACACTTTGCTTGCCGTGATAGCAGATAATCGAAAAGATATGGTACCTCAAATCGAAGCACAATATCCTGATTTAGATATCGGATTACTAAAACCCTCTTGCAAAATAAGTGAACAAATCGATAATCGCTATATATCATCAATATATGAAGTTTTAAAAGAATGTTCTGAAGAAAATATAAACAGATTAGAACGGGTTTTTATCACAAAACAATTGGATGTGAAAGACAAGAAAACTTTGTTCTCTATGCTTAAAGATAAAAGTATTCCTGAGCAAGATTTAGTAGAATTTAATCCGAGCGCATATAACGAAATTAAGGAGTATATGCTTGCTAAAGAAGCTGAAGCTCATCCTAATCTAACTCCTGAAGAAGTTTATGATCAAAGTATTGAATGGTTAAGTGAATCTGCAATATATGCAACTGTTTTGTATAAGAAAGATTATAAACGTTACTTTAACGTTATAGAAAAATATAATGAACAATTACCCAAGTTAAAAGAGCTGATGCCGGAGGTTAGAAAAGAGGCACAAGAAAAAGAAGAAAAGCTATCTTTAGAGTTGCAAGCTATAGAAGCAGAGCGCAGAAAATATGATACCAGAGAGCAGGGCTTAACTCCTACGGATGAAGGTTATCAGCAAATGAGAGAAAAGTATGATGAGTTGGGTATAATAGAACGAGGTATAAAAGGCAATTTAAGAGGGGTAATCGGTTACATAGATTATGACAAATTGCAACCTATAGGAATGGAAAAAGCAACCGCTTGGATGAAAGAAGTCATTCATGTTAATGATAGAGAAGCTTTATTAAATAAAATAAACAGTTCATTATTAGGAACAAACCCCAATATTTTGGCTTGCGGTAAAAGCGGGCAACCGTTTATCAGGTTAGACCACCCGACTGCAAAATTTAATAATGCGATAGTGTATACTGAAAATGTTGATGAGTTAATGTTAGTAGCATCCCGCTGGAAGTTGCTTCCTGATGACATTAAGCTTAAAAAGTTTAAGGAAATTGTAGAGGCAGCCAAAGCGTATAAGTTTAATGGTGAAAACATAGAATTTATGCAGGCAAACGGTAAGTATATCAGTGATCAAGAAACCTATGATGAAGCCGAAGCAATATATGAGCGTGGCAGGTTAACACCATCACGATTTGAGAAAAAAGAGCATTACAGTGAAGACGGAAACTGGCGCTGTTATATTGCCGACAAAGATGACCCAAGGCCGTTATATGCTGGTGGAAATTGGGCAGACAGAGCAAAATGTTGCCAAAGTTATAAAGGTATAGGTTCAAAATGTGCGATAGATAGTGTCTTAAACCCTGATTCCGGTTGTGTGATATTTGAAAGAAAAGTTAAATCAAAAGATAAATTCGGTATAACAGAAGACATCTGGGAAATGGTTGGATGTTCATGGTGTTATGAAGTTCAAAGTGGAGGATATAAAAAGCTTATCTTTGATAATGTTGAAATAAATGATAATCATCAAGATGAACAAGTATCCATAAACGAAGCGTTTTACGGTTTGGTTGAAGACTTGGAAAAGAATAATTATAGAGAAATTCGTATAGGAAACAGTCCGGATATAGAGCTTGAGTCATTTACTACATCTGATACTGTGGAAAACTTACCATGGAACTATTCAGGATATTCTGATGCAGAATATACGCAATATATTTTGTCAGACAACCCTAAAGCAACACCGGAACAATTACCTGAAATAATGGTCGTCGGAATGGACTTGGAAAAACATCAGGCAGGAATGTATAAGGTTGCAGCAAAAGCATTCCCTGAAGGCTCACAAAATTTAGAGATACCGGACAATGCCAAAGGAATGGTTTTAACAAACCGCAATAATGAAGTTTTAGGTTATGTTATATGGACCGAAAAAGCTAACGAAGAACACAACGGAAAGCCTGTTAAAAATTGGATAACGGATATGGCGGTAAGACCTAAATATCAGGGAAAAGACGGAGGCTTTAAGCTGTTAACCGAGATGATGAAATATGTTCAAAAAACAGGTGGAACATGGGGCGCTGAATTAAGAGATGAAACAAGTTTAAGATATATGACAGCGATGGCAGATAAGGTAGAAAACGGGGAGTTGGCAGGGATTAAGCCTGAACACAGAGGCAGAGCAAAGGTAGATTTAGAAGTTGTCGGATTGTATAATGAAATGAGTGATGGCTCAAAGGTATACAGATGTGTATTTAAGCCGTTAAGTCAAGAAGAAACGGCGCAAAGGCTTCAGGCTCGTAAAATTGAAGAAATGAGCAGACAAACAAGGGATAAGCTAGATGTTAGAGATACACAACCAGCTGAACCTGTTGCTTCCGGTGTTAATGAAACAACATCTATATTAAATGTAAAATTACCTGTTTCAAATTCCGGTAATGGCGGTTTATAGCTTGCTTTTTATATGTGCATATAATCTTTTAGTTTTTCTGCACTGGCTTTGAGTAATATATGCTCTTGTTCTGTAAGTTTGGGATAAATTATTTTGGCAATACCGTTTTTATTGATAATTGCCGGAACTGATAAACATACATCTTTAATGCCTTCTATTTCAGAGTGAAGCGCGGAAACCGTTAAAATAGCATTTTCATTTGTTGAAATAGCCTGACAAATTCGGCATAATCCGCCGGCAATACCATAAAATGTTGCTCCTTTACCTTCAATAATTTTATAGGCAGCATTACGGACGTTATCATCAATAGTTGCTTTAATTTCAAAATTAAGCTTTTTATCCAGTTCTATGGCAAGATTTTCCAATGGCATAGTTCCGGCATCGGCATTTGACCATATAAGGACTTCACTGTCTCCGTGTTCTCCCAATACATTTGCGTGAATGGATTTAGAAGAAACTCCTAAATATTCGCCTAAAAGGGTTCTGAAACGAGATGTATCCAGAATTGTTCCGCTTCCGAAAACTTTTGATGGCGGTAAATCGGAAAGTTTTAAAGTGTAATATGTCATAATATCTACGGGATTAGATGCCACCAATATAATTGTTTCAGGGGCAAAATATAAAATTTGACTGACAATCGATTTTAAAATTTCGACATTTCTTTCCAATAAAGCGATTCTTGTTTCTCCGGGATGTTGGTTTGCACCGGCAGAAATGATAACGACATCGGCACAAGTTAAATCAGAATAATCGCCGGCTCTGATGGCACTGGCAAAAGCAAATGTTGTAGCGTGAGATATATCAAGCGCTTCGGCTATTGCTTTTTCTTTATTTGTATCGATTAAGATTACTTCGCGTGCGATTCCTCTTAAAAGAAGAGCAAAAGCTGTTGCACTTCCCACATTTCCGGCTCCGATAATACCTACTTTCATATTTTTTCTCCATATTTTGTTATAACTTGCTTGATATAGGCATAAAAAATAATAAAACAAGTCTTTTATGCACTAATTATGACAATTTATTTCAATATAAAAATACGATATTTCAAACTGTTAGCGCGTGTATAAGCATTTTTTTGCAGGTAAAATGAAAAAAATGCTTGTCAAATGGCATAAATATGTGCTAACAACACATCAAGGCTAGTTGTTAGTCTGAAATTTGTTTTAATATTTTTTGAGGTTTAAATACATGACTGATACCGCTAATCGCGTTAAAAAGATCGTTGCTGAACACTTAGGTGTTGAGGAATCTAAAGTTACTGAAAGCGCTAGCTTCATTGACGATTTAGGTGCTGACAGCTTGGATACTGTTGAGTTGGTTATGGCATTCGAAGAAGAATTCGGTTGCGAAATTCCTGATGACGCTGCTGAAAAAATTCTCACAGTTAAAGATGCTATTGACTATCTTTCAAAGAATGCGTAAGTCTTGTGGCTTAAAGTAAGTGTAAGAACTCGCTGCTATCAGGCGAGTTTTTTCATATCATATAATAAAATAACTTGAAAAAGAGGTATAATAAATGAGAAGAGTTGTAATTACCGGTTTGGGTGTTGTATCTCCTTTGGGAAGAGGAACTGAACACAACTGGAAACGTTTGTTAAATTCAGAATCCGGTGTAGTAAAAATTGATGATATCGATTTAAAAGATATTCCAGTTCAAATTGCCGGTCGTGTTCCTTATGGTACTGAAGAAGGACAATTTAATCCGGATGATGTTTTGCCACCTAAAGACCAAAAGAAAAATGATAAATTTATTTTATTTGGTTTGGCTGCCGGCGCAGATGCTATTAAAGATAGTGGTTATATTCCGCAGACAGAAGAAGAACAATACCGTTTCGGTGTTATGATGGGTGCAGGTATCGGTGGATTAAATGCAATTTATGAAAATGCTATCTCATTTAATGAATCCGGTATTAAACGTATTTCTCCGTTTTTTATTCCATCTTGTTTAATTAACCTTATTTCCGGTAATTTATCTATCATGTTTGGATTAAAAGGTCCAAACCATGCATGTGTGACTGCTTGCTCAACCGGAACTCATGCTATCGGCGATGCCGCTAAGATGATTGCTATGGGTGATGCAGATGCTATGGTTGCAGGTGGAGCTGAAGCTGCCGTCAATGTTTTGGGTTTGGCCGGTTTTGCTCGTATGAAAGCAATTACGGCAGAATTTAATGACGAGCCGACAAAAGCTTCTCGTCCTTGGGATAAAAACAGAAGCGGATTTGTTATGGGCGAGGGTGCCGGTGCTGTTGTTTTGGAAGAATTAGAACACGCTAAGGCAAGAGGAGCTAAAATATACGCCGAAGTGGTCGGATATGGTATGAGCGGAGATGCTTATCATATTACGGCACCATCAGGCGACGGAGCTTACAGAGCTATGAAAATGGCCGCAGATCATGCTAAAGAACATGGAGTTGAATTATCTGATATTCACTATATCAATGCACACGGAACATCTACTCCGGCAGGAGATGTTGGCGAAGCTATGGCTGTTAAACGTTTGTTTGGTGAAAATATGAAAAATGTTTCAATGTCATCAACAAAATCTGCTATCGGGCATTTATTAGGTGCTGCCGGTGCTGTTGAAGCCGTTTATACAACACTTGCTATTCGTGACCAGATTTGCCCGCCTACACTTAATCTGGAAGATGTTGAAGATGAAGTTGCAGATATTGATTTAGTTCCTTTAAAGCCAAAGAAAAAAGAAATTAAGGCTGCAATGTCTAACTCTTTCGGCTTTGGTGGAACAAACTCTTCTATCATATTGAAAAAATATGAAGACTAATTGAAAATATTTTTCGAGCTTAAGCATCCTTCGGGATGCTTTTTTTATTGTATACAGAAACCGATAAACCTAAATTATGTTTATCGGTTTTTATTAGTGGTAACTAATAATCGCGTTTATTTGTTGCCATATACATTCCGCCACCGGGAAATTTCTCCATTTCTTCGACAGCTTTAGGGCTTATTTTTAATACATTGGCTACAAAGTTTAAATCTTGTCCCATTTTTTCTGCTGCATTCTTAAAACTTATTTTCCAAGGGGTTTGAGCCTGAATTTCTTTGTATAGTTTGACTATTTTTTCTTCATCGTGATTTAATAACTCAGAAGCCAGCGCCCAAGATGCAAGCCATTCGTGAGGATATCTGTAATCAGAGTTTGCATTACGTCCGTCTTCAAGTTTATTTGTACCTGATTTATTACCGAAATTTCTTAATGCTTGAGTAAGTTTTATTTTAACAAATTTAGCAGCTTCCGGATTTTGTTCGTGTTTATGTATATCAGCCGAGCGCTGTTCTAACATATCAAGCGTTTTTTCAGATGTTTTTAATATGTGGCAATATGGAGTGATACAATATACATCACCTTTTCCGTCCCATATATTTATAGCAAAATTGTCATCTTTAATTTCCGGCATATCAATCAAACGCATATCTTCAGGATTAAACTTAAAATCGTATATTCCTAAATTTCCGAGTTCTTCTCTTGTTTCTCTCAAAACATTGTTTCTTGCTATAAGGTTAATGTCTTTTGTTAAGATGATTCCGTTTGGTGTTGATATTACGTCATCTTTTGTTTTGGTTAAAAACGATTTTTGAATTGTGCTTAAACGCATAAAATCATCTTCGTTTGTGCGTTCTGATAAACCTCCCAAGGCACCTATTCCGTCAGGTTTACCTGTTTTGGCATTAAGTCTTTGTATAACTCCAATATAAATATCTTCAAGTTCTTTTAACGGACTGACTGCTTCTTTTGTATCTCCTGAATACAGAGTTACATTTGCTCCGCTACTTTTAATCAAATCTCGGTTTTGCCGAACAGATAATATATCTGCTCGCTCAGTTCCTTTACTTGCTTGTGATAATGCTGTTAAAAGTTCTTTTTTTGTTTTGTAAATCATTTTTTATCCTTAATCGGACGGCAAGAAGACCTTACCGTCCGAATTTATCGAAATTTAAAAAGCTGTTTTATATACCTCTAAAACAAGTTCTTTTGTGCAGGGACGGGGATTACCGCCTGTGCAAACATCTGCCATAGCTGCGTCAGCAAGAGCATCTAAATCATTCTCTTTTACGCCTATTTCCCTTAATTTTAACGGAATTCCGACATCTGAAGACAGTTGTTTAACCGCATCAATGGCTGCTTTTCTGTATTCGGCCGTGTTCATATTGTCAACACCTTTTACACCCATCGCACGTGCTATTTCTCGGTATTTTTCACCGGTAAATTCTGCATTAAATTCCATTACGTACGGTAATAATACAGCATTGGCAATTCCGTGAGGAGTATCATAGAAAGCACTTAAAGGATGAGCCATACCATGAACAACTCCAAGACCTACATTGGAAAATGCCATACCGGTTACATATTGACCTAATGCCATATCTTCTCGGCCTTTGGCATCGTTGTTAACAGCTTGCCGTAAAGAACGTGATATAAGCTCAATAGCTTTTAAGTTAAGTGTGTCGGCAAGTTCCCAAGCCCCTAATGTTATGTATCCTTCAATGGCGTGTGTAAGTGCATCCATGCCTGTGGCTGCCGTTAAAGATTTCGGCATTGTCGACATCATATCAGGATCTACAACAGCAACAACCGGAATATCATGCGGGTCAACACACACAAATTTACGACGCTTTTCTTCATCTGTTATAACATAGTTAATGGTTGTTTCTGCTGCGGTTCCCGCTGTTGTGGCAACTGCAATTACCGGAACACTTTTGTTTTTGGTAGGGGCAACACCTTCTAAAGATAATACATCATCAAATTCGGGATTGTTAATTATGATGCCGATTGCTTTTGCCGTATCTTGAGGTGAACCACCGCCAATAGCAATCATATAATCGGCTTTTGAATTATTGAAAGCGGTAACTCCAAGTTTTACAATATCCACACTCGGATTTGCTTTTACTTTATCAAAAATTTCGTATGGTAAATTATTTTTATCCAATAACGATGTGATTTTTTCAACAACTTTGAATTTTATTAAATCAGTATCAGTTACAATCAATGCTTTTTTGAAGTTTCTTGATTTTA
>JBGVOY010000147.1:0-2123 GCA_045126755.1 Alphaproteobacteria bacterium
AAGAACCGCATTTACAGGAACTCCTTGAGGAGAAGTCAGCATCGGCAACGCATAAAATGCTCTGAATATGTAGCCTGAACCATCAATTAAGCATACCTTCTTTTTCATACTTTAACCTTTCTGTTTTTTATAATATAGCCTTATATTTTTATTGAGCCAAGCATTAAAAAAAATTATTCCAAATAAAAACAATTTTAAGATATTTGAATTATTTTATTGATATGTTTTTATGAAAGGACTTAATATGGTAAAAAACAAGCCAACCGGCAAAAAAAAATCAAAAACAAAAAAAAGCACTGCCAAACGCAAAAAAACACAGAAAAAATCTTGGCTTTGGTTTAAAATTGTTTTTGGCGTTTTTACAATTTTGTTTTTAGCTGTTTCAGGTTTTGTTGCTTATTGTTATCTTACCTTACCTGATATAGATGAAGCTGTTTCAAGAACACGCTCTCCGTCTACAACCATAATTGCCGAAAACGGAAACGAAATTTATACCTACGGTAACAATTATGCCCAAGTTATTTATTTAAAAGATTTACCCTATTATGTTCCGGCTGCCATTATAGATGTTGAGGACAGAAGATTTTATTCTCACTTTGGTTTTGATATTATCGGTTTTGCCAGAGCCGGTACAATAAATCTTATTAAAAGAAAATATGCACAAGGTGCAAGCACAATCACTCAACAGGTTGCAAAAAATTTATTTTTAACTCCCAAAAAAACCATTAAAAGAAAAGTGCAGGAACTTTTAATTGCATTTTGGCTTGAAGCGAAGTTTTCAAAAGAACAAATTTTAACCCTTTATCTGAACAGAGTTTATCTTGGAACCGGAACATACGGAATTGAAGCTGCCTCCAACAAATATTTTGGTAAGACATCAACCGATTTATCCTTAAAAGAAGCTGCTACTTTAGCTGGTATGTTAAAGGCTCCTTCAAGATATAACCCGATATACAATGCAAACAATGCCCAAAATCGTGCCCAAGTTGTATTAAACTTAATGTTTAAACGAGGCACAATTACCAAAGAGCAGTTAAATAAAGCAATTAAAGAACCGTATCACGATTTTACTAAATATAAGGTAGAAGGAGCGCGTCATTTTGCCGATATGGTTTATAATGAAGTTAACGCTTATATCTCTGAACGCAACCAAGATTTATATGTCAGCACAACTCTTGACCAAGATTTACAACAAAAGGCCGAATGGATATTAAAAGATTCCATTAAAGCCAATAAAAATAAAAACGTAACAAACGGATCAGTAGTAATTTTAGATTACAATGGCGCAATAAAATCCCTTGTAGGCGGAATTGATTATAAAAAAAGCCAATTCAACAGAGCAACTCAAGCACACCGTCAATCAGGTTCCGCATTTAAGCCGATTGTTTATATAACCGCCCTTGAACAAGGTTTTTCGCCCAATGACATAATTTATGATAAACCGGTAAAAATTAAAAACTGGCAACCGCAAAATTATGATAAACAAATCTATGGTGAAGTTACATTAAACGAGGCTTTAACAAAATCGTTAAACCTTGCAACAATCAACCTGTCAGAAAATTTAAGCACCAAAGATATCATAAGAACTGCACGCAAAATGGGAATTACAACCCCTTTACAAAATAATCCGGCCATTGTTTTAGGGGTAGACGAAGTTAAAGTATTAGATATTGCTACTACATATTTAACTATTGCAAACGGAGGTTATGCAGCATGGCCTTATGCTATTTCGGAAATATATACAAAAGACGGTATACAGCTTTATCAGCATATTGCCGATGAGCCTATTTCCGTATTAGACGATAAAACCGTCAATGATATAACAAAAATGCTCGAAAATGTAGTTAAAAACGGAACCGGCAATAACGCATCATTACCGGTATTCACTGCCGGAAAAACCGGAACATCACAAGACTACCGCGACGCATGGTTTGTCGGATTTACACCCAATTATGTTTGTGCCGTATGGGTCGGAAATGATGACAATTCGCCTATGGATAAAATTACAGGCGGAACATTGCCGGCACAAATTTTTAAAAAAATTATGCTGACAACTCTTGATTTACCGACACAATCAGCTCAAAAACCGACACCAAAAGAACCGATAAAAAAGAAAAAGAAAA